>DGHF01000055.1 GCA_002392545.1 Ruminococcus sp. UBA3855 | reverse complement strand
GAACGTCTTTGAAAGTAGTTGGCACTGTCGTAGAGGGTCAGAATGGCACAGTAGAAATCAACGCAAAAGAAATTTATGTCCTCGGCAAATGCCCTGCGGAATATCCGTTACAGAAAAAGCGTCATACACTGGAATTTTTGAGAACAATGCCCCATCTGCGTGGACGTACCAACACATTCAATGCGGTCATGCGTGTGCGCTCGGTACTGGCAGAAGCAATTCACGAATTTTTCCAGTCAAGAAATTACGTTTATGTGAATACTCCCCTCATTACTGGTTCTGACTGCGAAGGTGCAGGCGAAATGTTCCAAGTAACCACAATCGGCTACCCAGAGGACGGCAAATTCAAGAACGCTGATGAATATTATGCAAATGACTTTTTCGGCAGACGTGCCGGATTGTCCGTATCTGGACAGTTAGAGGGTGAAATGGCAGCCATGGCAATGGGGAAAATTTACACCTTTGGACCTTCATTCCGTGCAGAAAACAGCAACACCCCCAAGCATCTGGCTGAATTCTGGCACATTGAACCAGAAGTAGCTTTCATGGAATTGCCTGACGTTATCGAACTCGCCGAAGACATGGTGAAACACGTCATCCGCAAGGTGCTTGACACTTGCACTGATGAAATGCAATTTTTCGACCAGCATTTTGAAAAGGGCTTAATCGCACGTCTGGAAGAATTGATTTCCCACGATTTCGCTGTATGCGAATATACGGAAGCAATTAAATTATTACAGGAATCCGGCGAAAAATTCCAGTACCCTGTAGAATGGGGCTGTGACCTCCAGACCGAACACGAGCGTTATATCTCCGAAAAGGTATTCAAGAAAGCGACATTCGTCACCAATTACCCCAAGGAAATCAAGTCTTTCTACATGAAACAGAATCCAGACGGTAAGACCGTAGCCGCAGTGGATTTGCTTGTTCCGGGGGTTGGCGAAATTATCGGCGGTTCTGAGCGTGAATATGATTATGATAAGCTCATCAAGGCAATGCAGGAAAGAAACATGAATCTTGACTTGTATTCTGACTATCTGGATTTGAGAAAGTTCGGTTCAGTACCTCACGGCGGATTTGGTCTGGGATTTGAAAGACTGATTATGTATGTCACAGGGGTGCAGAATATCCGTGATGTCATCATGTTCCCCCGCACGGTTGGAAATATCAGATAATCCGGCATGATAATTCATTTTCGAAAGCGCACCGCATAAAAAACTTTCGAAATCAAACAAAATGCATCATCATCTTGACAAATTGTCGGGACGGATGTATAATAAACGTGTAATAGATGGAACAAAGACGTTCCGACCGCACGTTTTCAATGTGCAGTCGGAACGTTTTTTTAATTGAACAGAAAGGATTGATTGATATGTCAAAATCTCTGTACCTGCCGGAGGGTTATTCTTCCGCACTGACTTTGAGAGAAACTCAGCACGCTATCAAATACATCAAGGACTTATTTCAGCAGACTTTGAGTTTCGCCCTGACCCTTGACCGTGTAACAGCTCCCCTGATTGTCGAGCAAGGAAGCGGAATCAATGACGATTTGAACGGCGTAGAAAGAAAAGTTGATTTCACCATTAAGGAAATCGACAACAAAAAAGCCGAAGTGGTTCAGTCCCTTGCAAAGTGGAAGAGAATGGCTCTTTACCGTTACGGCTACACCGCAGGAGAGGGCATTTATACCGATATGAACGCTATCCGCCGTGATGACGATACCGACAATTTACATTCCATTTTCGTTGACCAGTGGGATTGGGAAAAGGTCATCACCCGTGAACAGCGTAACGAGGAATTTTTGAAAGAGACTGTCAAGTCTATCGTGAAGGCAATTGTTTATACCAAGAGAAAAGTAAGTCTGCGTTATCCGGTCTTAGCAAACCCCATGAATGAAAATGTGACATTCGTCACCACGCAGGAGCTTGAAAACCGTTACCCCGACAAGACCCCCAAGGAACGTGAAAACCTCGTTGCAAAAGAGTACGGTACTGTCTTCATTCAGCAGATTGGCGGTAAACTGGCAAGCGGTCAGAGACATGACGGACGTGCTCCCGACTATGACGACTGGGCTTTGAACGGTGACTTGTTCTTCTGGAATGAGACATTACAGCGTGGAATTGAGATTAGTTCCATGGGTATCCGTGTAGATGCTGATTCTCTGAAAAAACAATTGGAAGAGGCAAACGCTACTGACCGTATGCAGTACCAGTTCCATCAGATGATTGCAAATGATACATTGCCCCTGTCAATTGGTGGCGGTATCGGACAGAGCCGGCTTTGTATGCTGTTGCTGGAAAAAGCGCACATTGGCGAAGTACAGGCTTCTATCTGGTCACAGGAAATGATTGAGCAGTGCAAGAATGCCGGAATCATCCTGCTTTAATTAGAAATTTTCATTTTATTTCTTTCCTACTCACATAATGGCAAAACCCTCGAATTTTCGGGGGTTTCGTCTTTTATGTTATTTGGAGATGATAGAAGCTTGCTTATTGGTAAACATACACACGGATTTCCTGTCCAATGATACCATCATGATTCTGCTTATGGAGGAACTTACCCATTGCAATAATATCAGCCACGTTGACAGCTCCGTCTTCGTTGCAGTCTGCCATCATTACATTATAAACATTGGTGAGGACAGCCTTTTTCAGCAGAGCCAAGTCAATGACATTGATAACGCCATTGTCATCCAAATCACCGACATATTTTGTAATGTCAATTACCTGCGGTTCAGAGGTAGGTTCTTCAGTAGGTTCAGGCTCAACAGCCTTGCCCCATTCACTTTCAGGGACAGCGTTTTTCACTTCATAATATGCACCCTTCGGGGAGTAATCGCCATTCAGGAGAAGCGGATAACCCTTAGCCCTCCAGCTGGTGGAATCGGTAATGCCCCAGAAAACGAGGGCGGTAATATTTGCGCCGGATTTCTTTGCATCAACGATAGTATTCACAATATCATGATAAGCCTTTGTGACCTTGTCAGAATCGCCGTTAGCGTTATAATCGGTAATGTCAAGCTCTGTAATCTGGACTTCCAGCCCTAAAGAATCGTACTTGTCAATCGCCTGACGGAACAAATTCGCATCTGGATAACCAACATCCAAATGAGCCTGCATTCCGATACCATCAATTAAGCCCTTATCAGCGAGATTCTTTGCCATGTTATAGATGGCATCACGCTTTGCAGGGATGTACTCATTGAAATCATTGTAGAATAATTTCGTACCAGCAGGAGCGTATTTTCTGGCATAAGTGAAAGCCTGTTCAATATAAGAATTATCACCGTAAATCAATGACCAATAGGATTCTTGATTATTGGGGTCTGTGCCACCTGCACGGAGATTTCCTTCATCCAGATAGCATTCATTCACAACATCCCAGCAGTAAACATTGAGTTTCGGATATTCCTCAGCAACTTTCTCAATGACAGCCTTGATATAATTTTCGAGACGTTCATTCATGACCTCTTTGGAGACGATTGCACCGTCATCCTTGAAGCCCTCACGGAAGAACCATGCCGGAGTCTGACTGTACCAGCAGAAAACGTGCCCACGGATAGGAATATTATTCTTTTCGCAGAAACTCAGCAATTCCGCAGCCTGTGCAAGAGAAACTTGTGGTACAGTATTGCTCCCTGATGCCTGAGTAGCCCATTTATCGAGGACGTAATCAGGCTTTAATTCATTGCCAATGGTCAGGCTGTTGAAATGACGTTTCACAATATCCTGTGAAATACTGGTTGTCATTTCGGAAGGAGTAGCAGCACAGCCAACCCTGAAATAATTTGCATAAATGTCCTTCAAAGGAGTTTCGTCAAGCATGGCAGTGCTCCAGCTTGCTTCTCCCTTGATAGTAACATCATCAATCATGAAGTCATTTGTTCCCTCCCCTGTCTGGAAGTAAACCAGAATTCCGGTAGCATCGGCAGGAATGGTATATTCTGCGGAGATTTCAGACCAGCTTCCATTGGTGGCATTTGCCGAACCGATACCCTTATACTGGTCTTTGTTGGAACTGTCTGTATACTTCAATGTCATCTGAATATTATCGTTTGTCAAAGCCTGAACCCATGCAGAAAACTGATAAGTTTTTCCGGCTTTCAAAGTTCCGTCAAGGCTGAGAGATGCGCCGTTCCAGTTGGCAGTTCTTCCCGAAACATAAAGCGAGCTGTTGCCCGTGTGTGCGGTGCTTGTGGTGGTAGAAAGAGTTGTACCGCCGAAACTCCCCCAACCGCCTGAACCGCTTTCAAAGTCGGCATTGTGGAGAGTGACATCTTCCGCCTTAGTCGGCAAAGTGGCGAATGTACCGGATACAATCGAAATTGCAGCCATCAGACAAGCCATTCTTGTTGCGTGATTCATAATTTATCAAACCCCTTTACTATGATATAAATCGTTTTCGATTTTGCACAAATGCAACAATCCGAAAATCTTTCCTCTATTATACCACAAACTGTTCATTTTGACAAGGGGTAAAGTGATTGAAATTTGTAAATTTTTTGTGAAATTTTTCTGTATTGTACCGAAAAAATTGAAAAAAGTGCACGATTTGCAATTTTTACTCCATTATCTGCAAATCGGAAATTTGACAAAATCCCACAAATATGTTATAATGAAAGTACCCGAAAATCAGCAAAGGCGGTGAACCTGTGAAAAAATTAACTGCATATGTAATTTCTGTATGTATGGGTTTGGGGCTGAGTGGTTGCTATTCGACATATCAATCTTTTTCTACCATTTCCACTTCTTCGAATAATGAGCTTGTCATTTTCACGGAGGAAGAACAGTCCGAAACAATTCCCGAAACCGAACCTGACCCAGAAACAGAGCCAGAACCAGAAACAGAATCTCTGACCGAAACCGAACCGGAAACAGCTCCCGAAACTGAGCCGGAAACGGAAGCCGAAACCGAACCAGAAACGGAAGTTCTCTCCTCTGTCGAGTGGGGGCAGTCTTACACCACCCCCGAAGACGTGGCGGAATACATTCACATTTACAGCGAACTCCCCCCGAACTTCATCACCAAAAATGAAGCCAAAAAATTGGGATGGGAAAGCTCCAAAGGAAATTTGTGGGATGTTGCGCCGAATATGAGCATTGGCGGTGACACGTTCGGCAACCATGAGGGGCTTTTACCGGACGGAAAATATTATGAATGCGATGTGAACTACAATGGCGGTTATCGTGGTTCGGAACGTCTGATTTTCAGTGATGACGGAAGAATTTATTACACAAATGACCATTACCAGACGTTTGAACAGTTTTATTGATGGAGGAATATCATGACAAATGCCTATCTCCTTGACGGCTTACAGATGCAGGATTTACCCTCTGCACACCGCTATCTAAAGGAAACGCTGAATTTTCCCGAATACTACGGGAATAATCTGGATGCACTCTTTGACTGTCTGACAGAATTTTCCGACGAAACAATGATTTGGGTTGAAAACGAAAACAAAATGCACCCCAAATTGGAAAAAGTATTTCTGGATGCAATGGACGAAAATTCCAATTTGATGGTAATTTTGGAATCCGGCGAATAAATCCGGAAATCTTGTTGAAATTGCATAAATCAATTGTGCAATATGCAGAATAATTTTTTCCCTGTCACTGAAATTGGGGCTTGACTTTTTGGGAAAAAAAGAGTATCATAGTAATAATATCTTATAATGATTATTACATGCGGAAAGGATGATTGAAAATGATGACTGAAAGCACCAAATTCGTAAAGGAGGGCTTGACTTTTGATGATGTGTTGCTGATTCCGGCACGTTCTGAAGTCACCCCGAATATGGTTTCCCTTGGCACAAGGCTGACAGCAAATATCCACTTGAATACTCCCATTTTGACCGCTGCGATGGATACCGTCACAGATTCCCGCATGGCGATTGCAATCGCAAGAGAGGGCGGAATTGGTATCATTCACAAGAATATGAGCATTGAACAGCAGGCAGATGAAGTGGACAAAGTAAAGCGTTCTGAAAATGGCGTTATTGTTGACCCCTTCTCCCTGACAGAGGATAAGCTCGTCAAAGATGCAGACATACTGATGAACAAATTCCATATTTCCGGTGTTCCGATTGTGGACGGCGAAGGAAAACTCGTCGGCATTATTACTAACCGTGACATGCGTTTCCTGACTGATTTCAATGCAAAAGTGGGCGACGTGATGACAAAGGAAAATTTGATTACAGCTCCAGTTGGCACGACACTGGTTGAAGCACAGGAAATTCTGCGCTCTCATAAGATTGAAAAATTGCCGATTGTTGACGAAAATGGTTATTTAAAGGGTTTAATCACCATCAAGGACATTGAAAAGTCCGTCAAGTATCCGAATTCTGCAAGAGACACACAGGGCAGACTGCTTTGTGGTGCTGGAATTGGTGTGACAGCGAATATGCTGGAACGTGCAAAGGCTTTAATTGATGCACAGGTAGACGTGCTTGTACTGGATTCCGCACATGGTCACAGCGCAAACATCATCAACGCATTGAAGAAGCTGAAAGCAGAATTCCCCGATACACCTGTAATCGCCGGAAACATTGCCACCGCAGAAGCCGCAGAAGAACTGATTCAGGCAGGTGCAGACTGCTTGAAAGTCGGCATTGGACCGGGTTCTATCTGTACAACAAGAGTTGTGGCAGGTATCGGCGTACCGCAGATTACGGCAGTTTATGACGTGGCATGTGTAGCGAAGAAGTACAATATTCCGGTTATCGCTGACGGCGGTATCAAATATTCTGGCGATATTGTCAAGGCACTGGCAGCCGGCGCAGACGTGGTAATGTTGGGTTCTCTGCTGGCAGGATGCGAAGAAGCCCCCGGAGATACTGAAATCTATCAGGGCAGACAGTTCAAGGTGTACCGTGGTATGGGAAGCTTAGGTGCAATGGCGAACGGCTCAACGGACAGATATTTTCAGGAGGGCGCAAAGAAGCTTGTTCCGGAAGGTGTTGAGGGTCGTGTACCTTACAAGGGCGCACTGGCTGACACTGTATTCCAGCTGATTGGCGGAATCCGTGCAGGTATGGGCTATTGTGGATGTGCAACCATTCCGGAACTCTGGGAAAAAGCGCAGTTTGTCCGCATTACCGGCGCAGGTTTGAAGGAAAGCCATCCGCATGATATTTATATCACCAAGGAAGCACCGAACTATTCCGCACAAATCTAATTTCAATTGTAATGATTATCAGGCAGGGGAAAACTGATTGTTTTCCCTTGTCATAATTTAAGGAGATTGTAATATGTTTTGCACAAAATGCGGAGGTGAAATTCCGGAAAATGCCTCTTTCTGTACCAAATGCGGAAGCCCGATTGCCAAACCGCAGAATCAGTATCATACAGAGACTATCTCAGATGATACTGTTACCACCCCGAAACGTGCCGTGATTCCTGCAATGGGGGTATGGATTGGCGCAGGGGTTATTGTGATTGCCTCTCTTGCGGTGATTATCGGCATTGTCGGGCAGACAAGAACGCCCATTGCTTCATTTTACTATGCAAGTGAAAATCTCTCCAAAGATGTGCTGAATATCCAGAGCGGAAGCTTTTCCTTTGATGCAGGCAAAAAGAGTATCACTGGTGATGTATCTTTAGACATTGACAAAGAAAGTTTTGAATTGTACTGCAATTATGAGGGCGCAGATGTGGCGGTATACTTTGAAGATGGCGAAGGAGCTTATTACATGAGCTACCCCCAATACAATTATTCCACTTCGGAGCATCTGGACGGCGACACGATAAAGAAAATTAAAGAATATTTCGAAAACCTGAAAACCAGCAAAGACTCCGGCAAAGCAGAAGAACTTGACTGGGAAGCTATCATTAAAGACAGCCAATTGGAAGAAATCATTGACCCTGCTGGTGTTCCCTCTTCCCTGAAAAATCTGGAAAAGCGTGTCCATTCCTCCAAAACCAGAAAAGAACTTGAAAAAGCAATGCAAATTTCGAAAGATGGTTCTGCTTACACTGTTCCGCTGACCAGCGAAACAATTTGTGATACATTTGAAATTGTGATTGGTATTCTTGAGGACGAATGCCAGCCGATGTTTGTCGGTTCAACTCTGAAAGATTTTTCTGACGAATATCAAAGCAACATTGACGAATTACGCAACACCAACATGAATTTGGGGGCATTTGAATGGGAATTAGACGGCAAACGCTTTTCCAATATCAGCATGAATCTCAGTAATGACGGTAAAAGCGTGAACTTTGATTTCGATTTTGATTATAAGGGAAATCATCTTGATTCAGTTTCTGCCAATATCGGCGCAGAGGGTGAGAGTTTCAAGCTTTCAATGGATGACATCAACAATGTCAAGGAAGTAATTCCGGAATCTGTCCGCAATGAGATGAATTAACTGCAATATGCAGCTTCTTTCGGGGGGTTGCATAATTTTTTTTTTCGGGAAATCTGATAGCTGGGGTATTTTCTTTTTTGCGTGTACCACTTGACAAATATATCACAAATTGATATAATAGTACCGTAAGGATGATACCATCTTTTCACTGAATGCAAAGAGACAGAATAGAAAGAAAGGAGTATTTCATGCTGCAAATCAAAAATATCAGAAAGCAGTATATCACAGGGGATTTGGTACAGACTGCATTGGATGATGTTTCACTGAATTTCCGTGACAATGAATTTGTCGCCATTTTAGGTCCTTCCGGTTCAGGAAAAACAACCATGTTAAACATTATCGGCGGTCTTGACAGGTACGATTCCGGCGACCTCATCATTAACGGCATTTCGACAAAGCAGTACAAAGACCGTGACTGGGATTCCTACCGAAATCATACCATTGGGTTTGTATTTCAGAGTTACAATCTGATTCCCCATCAGACTGTTTTGGCGAATGTTGAATTAGCCCTGACAATTTCCGGCATTTCGAAAACAGAGCGCAGAAAACGTGCCAAAGCTGCCCTTGAACAAGTCGGACTTGGCAAGCAGATTCACAAAAAACCAAACCAGATGTCCGGCGGACAGATGCAACGTGTCGCCATTGCCAGAGCTTTAGTCAATAACCCTGCAATTCTTCTCGCAGACGAACCGACAGGTGCGCTGGACAGTGACACCAGCGTGCAGGTCATGGATATGCTGAAAGAAGTTGCCAAAGACCGCCTTGTTGTCATGGTTACACACAATCCGGAACTTGCCTATGAATACGCAACCCGAATTGTCAAAGTCAAGGACGGCAAAATTCAGGAAGATTCCATGCCTTTCGATACAAAAGACGAATCACAGGAAGCCCGACACGAAAACATGGGAAAGTCGTCTATGTCGCTCGGGACAGCATTGGGATTGAGTTTCAACAACTTAAAAACAAAGTTAGGAAGAACATTATTGACCTCTTTTGCTGGTTCGATTGGTATTATTGGCATTGCCCTGATTTTGTCGCTTTCGAACGGTGTCAGCACCTACATTGACGACCTGCAAAAAGATACCATGACTTCTTATCCGATTTCGATTGAATCACGTTCCATGGATTTGACCAGTCTCATGATGTCCCATAAAGAACAAGTGGAAAATTATGACAAACCGCCAGACCATGACCTTGAAAACGTCTATTCCGACGGCACGAATTTTGAGGTTGCCTCCAGTGTCTCCGTGAACCTGAAAGAAAATAATCTCACTGGTTTCAAGCAGTATCTGGACAATTCTAGAAGTGAAATTCATGACTATATCGGTGAAAACGGCATTGTTTACAATTATGACACGAAATTTTCCGTTTACTCCTATGACAATAATGAAATGCTTGTCAATACGGACGGTAGCAACCTCGAAGAACGTCAGGATTCCCCCATGACCATGATGAATATGATGTCCAGCATGTATTCCATGATGGGACAGAGCAATAATAATTTTGAAGAACTCATGCCGGGGGTGGATGGTGAGTTAATCAGCAAGACCATTACAGACAATTATGAAATTGTGTATGGTTCTCTGCCCCATGCCTATGATGAAGTAGTACTTATCATGAATTTCAAGAATGAAATTGCACAGACAGCCTTGTATCAGTTGGGTTTCCTCCCTGCAAAGGAATACAGGGAAATCATGAAGCAAATCGAAAAGGGCGAAGAAGTTCACCCTGTTTCCACAAAATGGAGCTATGCAAGCATGTGCAACAAAACATTCTATCTCGTTCCGGAATGTGATATGTATGTCAAGAATGATGAAGGATTGTATGAGCGCATTACCATGGACGATGCAAGAATGGATGATGTACTGAAAAAAGCCATCCGCCTGAAAATTACTGGAATCATCCGCCCGAAACAATATGACGAAAACCGCATTCCCCTCCAGCCTGTCGGATATACCAGCGCATTGACAAATTATCTGATTGACTACACCAACAAGAGCGAAGTTGTACAGGCGCAGGAAAATCAGCCCGAAATCAATATTCTGAACGGGATGCATTTTGATGTACTCAGCGATAATGAAAAAATCAAAGATACCAAAGATTACATCAACGACCTGAATCTTTCTGAAAAAGCAAGTATGTATCAGACCATTGTCATGTTGGAGCAGATGCTCGGAAAATCTGACGAAACAGACGAAGAATCCACCACTGAAAACACCGACCCCACAACTGGTCTGAAAACCCTTTCCCTCCCCTTCTTCAATGATGAACATACCATTGAAGAATATACCATGAATTATTCTCCTTTGGAAGTGACAGACACGGAAACCGAATCCCTCTCCGAAACAGAAACTGAACTCCCCACAGACCCCGAAACAGAAGAAGTCACAGAATCCCTTGAGCCTACCCCTGACCCCACTCAGCCCCAAGAAGAACCCACTGAACCCCCTCAGGACGGCACAGAGCCTGTCACAGACCCCACCGAACCCCCTACAGAGGTTCAGCCATCTCAGCCTATTGACCCCACAGAACCGCCCCCAGAGAACTTCACAGACTTTACATTACCTGATTTCACATTGCCTGAAATTCCGGACGAAGTGAAACAAGCTGTTCAGGAACATCTTGACGCTTTGGAGAAAGTCAGAGAGGCACAGGAAAAGGAACGTCAGGAAGCCCTTGAAAAATTACAGCGTTATCTGGAGCAGTCCGCCGGAAAAGCCCTTGACAGAGTGGTTGACAGAATCAACCCTTTCAGCGAAATGTCACAGGAAGAAATCATGAAAATGCTCATGTCCCAGATGACCGGACAATCGGGTGATATGTCCGGCATGGGATTTGATATGTCCTCACTGATGAGCGGACTCAATCAGGAAGATATTATGAAAATGTTCATGGAGCAGATGGGCACAGGCAGTTCTGGTTCAACTCCGTTTGATATGTCTTCCCTGATGAGCGGATTTTCTCAGAGTGATTTGATGAATATGCTCGGCGGAAGTGCAATCAATTCGCCTGCACTGGCAGGACTGACAGGCGGGACTTCCGGAATGTCTGACCTTTCGGCACTGGCAGGACTGACAGGCGGTGCAAATGCATCTGACCTCATGTCACAGTACATGAACAGCATGGGCACGACCATGCCCGACATTTCCAACATGTCACAGGAAGACTTGATGAAGATGTATGCCGGCAATATGGGCAATATGTCACAGGAAGATATGATGAAAATGTACAATTCCATGATGGAAGGCATGTCTCAGGAAGATATGATGAAGATGTACACCAACATGACCGGAATGTCTGAAGAAGACATGGAAAAGCTGATGGCAATGTCTCAGATGTCTGAAAATGAACTGGCTTTGAAATTAGATGAATATATGAAAGACCCTGACGAGGATATTTTAATTGAAATCTATGACAGGTTCATTTCCTCCGGCAATTATGACCAAAATATGACTTCATTTGGTGTTATCAGCCTTGATGCGCCAAGCAGTATCAATATTTATGTTGACAGTTTCGAAGCGAAGGAATCCGTTGCAGACTGCATTAAAAGATATAATGAAACTGTTCCGGAAGAAGACCAGATTAGTTATACTGATTATGTTGGTTTGCTGATGTCTTCCGTGACAACGATTGTAGACGTCATTTCTTATATTTTGATAGCATTCGTAGCGGTTTCGCTGGTAGTATCCAGTATCATGATAGGCATTATCACGTATATTTCGGTACTGGAGCGAACCAAAGAAATTGGTATTCTCCGAGCAATTGGCGCATCGAAGCACAATATTTCACAGGTATTCAATGCGGAAACGTTCATTATCGGGCTTTGTTCGGGAGTTATCGGGGTAGGAGTATCGGAACTGCTTCTGATACCCAGCAATATGTTAATTCACCATCTGGCAGAGTCCACCGCCGTGAGTGCCACCCTCCCCGTAGCAGCAGCATTTATTTTGGTAGTGATTAGTGTGGTACTGACCTTGATAGGCGGATTCATTCCGGCGAAGAAAGCCGCCACCAAAGACCCTGTTACCGCCTTGCGAACAGAATAATTTCAAAAAAAATCCCCCTCAAATGGGGGATTTTTTTTATTATAAGGGGGTATGGGGGAACAATGCCAACAACTTAAGGAAATCAAATAGGATATTTAGGAGAAGTAACTTTCCGCTGATGAGAACAAAGAGGACGCTGAAAAGAACGATAAGGTTTGACAGGAATGGGCTGACGCATACAAAGTAAAAGTAATTTTTTGCAGGTTTCTGAGAAAGAAGTATATTTGCCAAGCAGAATGGCTGGAAGTCTAAACTTGAGACATGCAACAATCAGGTTATGATTTGCTCTGTAATGGTAT
>DGHF01000007.1 GCA_002392545.1 Ruminococcus sp. UBA3855 | reverse complement strand
GGTATGAAGTCCGAAAGCACTGATAGTTATATCACTTATCATCATAACTGGTATGACCATTCCGATTCTCGTCATCCCAGAATCCGTACTTGCTCCGTACACATTTATAATAACTACTTTGACGGCAATGCAAAGTACGGCGTTGGTGTAACTTTGAGTGCCTCTGCATTCGTGGAAAATAACTACTTCCGTAACTGCAAATATCCAATGCTCAGCTCTATGCAGGGTTCTGACGTTGTCGCAGGCGGTATTTTCTCTGGTGAAAACGGCGGTATCATCAAGTCTTATGGTAACGAAATCACTGGTGACCTCACAAAGGCTTATGTAACTTATCAGGATAACAGCACAGAGTTTGATGCTTATGAGGCTAAGAGCCGTGATGAGCAAGTTCCCTCTTCTGTCAAGACAAAGCAGGGCGGTACAAGCTACAATAATTTTGATACTGATTCCAGCCTGATGTACAAGTATACTCCTGACAAGGCTAGTGATGTTCCTTCCATTGTCAAAGCTCATGCAGGACGTGCTCAGGGCGGTGACTTCCAGTGGACATTTGATAATTCCATTGATGATGCAAGCTACACTGTTGATACAGCTCTGAAGGCTGCGCTGGTTGCTTATAAGGACAAAATTGTTGCAATTGGCAGCGGTTTCAGCAATGATGCGGCAGTCGTTGAACCTGTTCAGACAACTGCTCCCTCTACAACTGTTGCACCTGTTCAGACTACCACAAAGACAACTACTGTTGCAACAACTCCTGTAACTTACAGTGATACTATTTTCGTAGCTCCTAAGGGCACTGGTTCTGGTAAGTCCGAAAGCGACCCAACAGATTTCCTGACTGCTATCAAAAATGTTCAGGCTGGCGGTGTTATCTACCTGTTGGAAGGT
Organism: Ruminococcus sp. UBA3855; assembly: GCA_002392545.1. Classification (GTDB taxonomy): domain Bacteria; phylum Bacillota; class Clostridia; order Oscillospirales; family Ruminococcaceae; genus UBA3855. Next base: position 11,914 of record DGHF01000007.1, on the reverse strand, counting down.
ACATATAACTACACAGATACCATTCTGATTGACCAGAATAATTCCGGCTCTGCTGGTAAGTATAAGACAGTCAAGCCCTACAACAACGCAAAGGTTGTATTTGACTTCACAGGTCAGGCAGTTTCTTCCTCTGCAAGAGGTTTTGTACTGGATGGTAATTACTGGCATTTCTACGGCTTCGAGATTACTCAGGCTGGTGACAATGGTATGTTGCTTTCTGGTAACAACAATATCATTGAAATGATGGTATTCAATGACAATGAAGATACTGGTTTGCAGGTTTCCAGATACAGAACGGATGCTGCTTCCATTGCAGAATGGCCTACAAATAATCTCATTAAGAACTGCACCTCTAAGAACAACTGCGATGAAGCAACCATGGAAAATGCTGATGGTTTCGCTGCAAAGCTGACTTGTGGTGAAGGCAACGTATTTGACGGCTGTATCTCTTATAATAACTCTGATGACGGCTGGGATTTGTATTCCAAGGCTGCAACTGGACCGATTGGCGTTGTTACTATCAAGAATTGTGTTGCATTCCGTAACGGCTTCACAGAAGACGGCAGAGGCTACGGTGATGCAGACGGCAACGGCTTCAAGATGGGCGGTGGCGGAATCGGCACACGTCATATTGTTGAAAACTGCCTTGCATTTGAAAACCTGAACTGCGGTTTCACTGATAACAATAACCCCGGTTTCGGCGATATGAAGGATTGCACAGCCTATAATAACGGCATCGGCGGAAACGGCAAATCCAATTACATGGTTTATCGTTGTGATACCACTGCAACTTACCAGAATATGATGTCTTATATCAATACTGCAAATGTCACCAAGACCAATGCAGCTGGTATTAAGGTTTCTAATGATAAGTTCGTAGGTTCTATGAAAAACTCCATCTACTACAACAGCAAGTACTATTTTGCTGCAAGTGAAACTATGACCAATGGTGCAAAACTCGGTACAGTCATCACACCTGCTGACACTGATTTCGTTACTCTCAAGGTTGGCGGTCTGGGTACTGATTTCCATACTGCTTGGAGAAATGCAGACGGTTCGCCGAATCCGCAGGGCTTCGCTGAAACTCCTCTGGACGGCACATATGGTTCTATCGGTTATCATATGTCCGGCGGTATTTCTCAGGCAACTCCTACACCTTCCGACCCTGTTTCCACCACTGCACCTTCTGAGGGTACTACCACAAAGCCAGCCACTTCCGGCGGTACATCTACCGGAACTTCCAGCACTGTACACAATTTCACAAGTAGTGACCTGAACAGCAGTTTCTACCAGTTCTCTGATACTTCCAGCCTCTCTACTGCAAAGGGTTCTGTTGAATATCAGGGCATGACCTTGACACAGTGCCTGAAGATGGAAACTTCTACAAGCATTACTTTCAATGCTCCTTCCGCTGGTACTGTAACATTGGTATTCGGTGCAGATGCTTCCACCATCAAGCTGAATGGTTCTAAGTATACATCTACTGGCAATGTACTGGTTCTGGATGTCAATGCTGGTGAAAACGTTCTCACAAAGGCTGATTCTGCTAACCTCTTCTACATTTCCTATAATGCAGCTGGTTCTTCTGATACTCCGGTTGAAACCGCTGAACCGCCTGTTGAAACAACTGCAACACCCGTTGAAACCACAGCTGAACCTGTTGAAACAACTGCTACCGAACCCACTCCTTCCGCAGGCAAATACGGCGACGTTGACGGCAATGATAGTATTGACATTATCGACGTTCTGACATTGAATCAGTATCTCGTTGGTATTATTGACCAGCCCAAGGGCTATGCAAATGCTGATGTAGATAAGGACGGCAGTGTTACTGACTCTGACGCTATGATGATTTTGAAGTCTCTCGTAAAGCTGGTAACTCTTCCCGAATAATTTGTAACTCCAATAGTATGACATGATACAGAAACCGCCTTCCGGCTTGATGCTGGAGGGCGGTTTCCTGTATTGAATTGAGTTGAGAAAAGCGTTGTGATTATGCAGGACAGCCTTTAGCAATGGAAACAGTTGGCTGTTGTGTCGGCTGGCTGAGGGGTTCGGCATTCATTTGGGGAAGGCGGATAATGGCTTTAAATAAATCGCCGTCAATCTGCAATTCCATGACACCGCCCTGCAATGCGGTGAGACTTTGTGCAATGGAAAGTCCTAAACCGCTACCCTCTGTATTTCTGGAACGGTCTCCACGAACAAAACGTTCCATGAGTTCTTCTGCGCTGAGGTTTAATTCCGTTGCGGAAATGTTGCGTAACATGAATGTGATTTCGTTTTCTGATTCTGTCACGTTCAGATAAACCCTTGTTCCCGACATGGCATATTTGCAGACGTTATTAAATAAATTGTCTAATACTCTCCATAGTTGGCGACCGTCCGCCATGATATAAAGCGGATGTTCCGGAACGCTGGAAACCAATGTCAGATGATTGATATTGAATTTCTCAATGAATTCACCTTCAATCTGCTCAATGAGTACACGGAAATCAATTTTCTCCTTGTGAACAGTCGCTGTCCCCGTGGTAGCTTTGGAAGCTTCCAGAACGTCTTCTGTCAGTTTGCGCAGACGTGCGGACTGTCTGCCGAGTACGTCAATATATTCACTTGCCTGCTTGTCCTCAAAGTTCATTTTAGAAAGCAGGTCAGTATAATTGATGATGGAGGTCAATGGGGTTTTGATGTCGTGGGAAACATTAGCAATCAATTCTGTACGAAACATTTCACTTTTGAGCTTGTCAGTGACAGCTTTATTCATACCTTCACTGATGGAATTGAGATTTCTTGCGTGTTTGAGAAATCGCCCGAACAGCCATTTTTCCGGAATCTTGTCAAGAATGCCATCCGCCATATTCTGACCGCCTTTTTCGAGAATGTGCAGATTGTACAGAATTCCGAAAATCATTGCATGAGCGAGGAAATACAATAAAATCAAAATGAAAAGCCCGAATTCTGCATTTTCTGCAATGCAATAAACACCGAAAAGATTCAGCAAATCAAATATTCCTATCGGAACAAGCGTTTTCCACATGGACGGCACAGCTTTTGCGGTTCGCCTTGTCAGATGGTAAATACCTCTCAATGCCCTGAAACAAAATGTATTGCTGAATAATTCCTTTGCACGAATGCGAACAATCACACTATGTGCATACCATAAAATCAATGCGCCGATTCCGTCAACGCCTACCATGAATTGCAGTGTTCTTGGCATATAAACAAAATCATCAATAAGCGGAATATGGACTGCCAATGCACAAAGTATCAGAACGCTGAATACATCTGTCGGGATTTTTTCAGTGAAGCCTGTTTTCACGGTGCTGAATTCGTCACGGTATCCGGCACGGGCTAATAATACCAATCCGCTGAATAATGTCAATAATCCGCCTAAAATGGCAAATCCTACATAAATATAACGATTTTTGTAATTTTTCTGAACGGTGGAATATAAATTGCTGTACTTGTCACTTGCATAAAATTCTGAACGCACATAGCCTGTCACATAATATGACCCGTCATCACTGACCGGAATTTCGTAAGTAATGTGATGCATCATCAAATTTTCCTCGTTCAGAACTTCTTCCATTGGAGCATTGTATTCCTCATCAATTTGCTGAACTTCTTCCATTGGAGCATTGTATTCCTCATCAATTTGCTGGGAGCTGAAATCTTCACCGGAACTATTGTCATCTTCAAAACTGACATTATCCATATACTCATATTCTTCAAGAATATTTGCATTTTCGGGGAGCTGGAAAGTTTGATATTCTTCTTCTGTGAGGTCAGTTTCCACGGTTTCAGTTTTGAGATTCTGGTAAATTTCCACGGCGGAATACTGGTAATCATCAGTGTAAGACGATAACAGGACATTATCATTCATATCATGAACCGTGAAAAAGAAATTGGTTTTGTCTGCGGTGTAGTCGCTGAGAACTCCTTCCGCAAGCTGATTCCGGAGCTGTTCTGAAGTACTTTCATCAAAATAGCCGTTATCTCTCAGATTTTCCATTCTTTCTTGTATGTCAGAAATATCAGCACTGCAAAGGTTTTTGATTCTTGACTGATAAATCTCACTGAATGAATTTCGGTAGTACCCTAAATTGCTCAAATTTTGTCGCTGGTAAAAATTCGCACCCCCCAAAGACAGCCCGACAAAAAATGTCAATATCATGATGGGCTTATTCTGAATCAATTTTGTAAATTTCATTTGTTATCCCTCCAGTTTATAGCCCTGTCCCCATACGGCTTTTAAAAAGCGTGGTTCAGCTGGGTTGATTTCAATTTTTTCACGGATATGCCGGACGTGTACGGCAATTGTACCCTCTGCGCCGTAGGGCAATTCGCCACGAACCGCCACATAAATTTCTTCTGGTGAAAAGACCTTGTTCGGGTTCTTCATCAGCAAAAACAAGATTGCATATTCTGTAGGCGTGAGATTCACAGCTTTTCCGTCAACGGTTACTGTTTTTTCGGAATTGTCAAGCATGATGTTTCCAATCTGGTAAGTTGACGGAGAAGCGGACGGCGCACCGCCTAACTGTTTGTACCGTCTCAATTGAGAACGCACCCTTGCAATCACTTCCATGGCATTGAAAGGCTTTGTGATGTAATCATCTGCGCCAAGATTCAGACCAAGAATTTTATCTGTATCTTCGCTTTTGGCCGTCAATAGAATGACAGGTAAATTGTAATGTTCTCTCAATTTGGTGATGGTTTCCAGACCATCCATTTCCGGCATCATGATGTCAAGCAGGATGATGTCAATATTTTCACGCTCAATCACGTCAAGAGCCTGTCTGCCGTTATAGGCGGTATGTAAAATATAGTCCTCTTGTGAGAGGTAAATTTTCAAAGCGTTCACGATGTCCTTTTCATCGTCACAAATCAGGATATTGTATTTCATGGTATTTCCTTTCTTTTTGGAATGGGGAATGCAGTGCAAGAAGCTTGACAAACGAACTCGAAACAAGATTTCTCATTCGTTTGTGTCAATAGCATTGCTTTTCCTCAAGCCCCTTTGATAATATTATTATACTCCATTTCGGAAGAGGATGCAAGAGGAAATTGTTTAATCAATTTTTAAGTTTTCTTAAAAATTTCCGTCTGAATTTCTTGCTAACAGTTGCACAAAATCACACTTTTATGCAACTGTTAGCGGATTAAAGCGTTGAAAATATCCGTTAGGTATTTGTTCCGCACGGATGAAATCAATTTATTTTTCCTGAATCAGGCTTTCGAGTGTTGTGATATCCTCTCACAAAAATGGGCAGTCGGTAGTTGACTATAGCATAATACAAAAAAATTTACAGATTAAATCCGTCATTCCCCAAAGCAGAGAATGACGGATTTTTGTATTTTTCATGTCATCAGTTACAAGTCGCCAAAATTTACAAAAAATTTACACTTTTCAAAAATTCTTCATATTCTCCACCCATTATGCAAATTGTGGGTTGAAAAAATGAAGAATATACCTTATAATAAAACCATAGTAATTAAACGAAATCGTTATCATGAAGAAAAAGGAGCGTGTAACCTATGACACGATTTTCAAAAATGGCGAAATCTGCGCTTTCTGTTGCGCTTGCTGGTGCAATGGTACTTTCCGGAACTGCACTGATACCGGAATTTGACATTGAGACACAGGCAGCAGATTTGTGTACAGTGGATATTAGTAAGACTTACCAGACAATTCGTGGATTTGGTGGTATTAACCTCCGTGAATGGACTGGTTCTGACCTCACAGATGCACAGGTACAAAAGGCTTTCGGAAACGGCAATGATGAATTAGGATTGTCAATTCTGAGAGTTTATGTCAATGATGACAGCAACGCATGGAATCAGGCTGTTCCGGTTGCAAAGAAAGCACAGGCATTGGGTGCAACTGTTTTCGCAACGCCTTGGAATCCTCCTGCAAGCATCCGCATCAATGGTGACGGCTCTTTGACAGGCGGTAAATACCAGCTGAGAAAAGACAAATGGGCTGAATATGCCAACCATCTGAATGGATTTGCAAAATATATGGAAGGTCAGGGAGTCAAGCTGTATTCCATTTCCGTGCAAAATGAGCCGGACTATGCCGAAGACTGGACATATTGGAATCCGAACGATTTGGCTTCTTTCATTGCACAGTACGGCAAGAACGTAACTGCCGGAACAAACGTGAAACTGATGTCTCCTGAAAGCTTCCAGTATCGTAAAGATATTTACACCCCCATTCTGAACAATCCGCAGGCTATGGCGAATTGTGACCTGTTCGGAACGCATTTTTATGGAACACAGCGTTCCGGCATGGATTTCCCTGCACTGGAGAACTCCGGAAAAGAAATCTGGATGACGGAAGTTTATGTTCCAAACAGCAGTTCTGATGCAGATACTTACCCCGAAGCCGTAGAAGTTGCACAGAATATCCATAACGGCTTAGTAGTCGGAAACCTGAATGCTTATGTATGGTGGTATATCCGCAGAAGTTATGGACTTCTCAAGGAAAACGGCAATATTTCGAAGCGTGGCTATTGCATGGCGCAGTATTCGAAATTCGTACGTCCGGGGGATGTCCGTGTAGAAGTCACTGAACAGCCGGCAAAGAATGTATATGTTTCTGCATATAAGAACAGCAAGAATCAGGTATCTATTGTTGCTGTCAATAACAGTGATGAAGGCTACGCACAGCAATTTTCTATGGGTAATAACAAAATCGGCAATGTTGACAGATGGCGCACTTCTGCAAATGAGAATCTTGCTAAAACTGAAAATCTCGAAGTCACAAACGGTTCTACTTTCTGGGCACAGCTCCCTGCTAAGAGCGTTTCCACATTCGTTGTTACCATGGACGGCGGTGTTGTTCCCACTGACCCCACTCCCACCGAGCCTGTAGCAGATGAAAACGGTTACTTCTTCCATGATACTTTTGAGGATGGTATCGGCGACTGGACAGGACACGGCGGAACGGAAGTTTCCCTCTCCGGAAGAAACCCCTACGAGGGAAAAGATGCTTTAATTGTTCAGGGACGTACAAGCGCATGGATGGGCATGGAAAAGAAACTCCCCTCCTCTTTCATTGCAGGAAAGACTTACAGCTTTTCTGTCAATGTTTGTGAGATGGACGGCGCAGACACTGACACCTATTATTTCAAGCTCAATTATACAGATGCTTCCGGCAAGGCGCATTATGTAACAATCGCTGACGGCACAGCTCCCAATGGACAGTGGGTTCAGCTTTCCAATGAACATTTCACCATTCCGGAAGATGCCATTGACCCGATTATCTATGTAGAAACAGCAAACTCTACCACGAATTTTTATATTGATGATGTAGTCGGAGCTGTCGAGGGTACAAAGGTTGACGGCGCAGGAACTCCGGTTATCAAGACCGTTCTGAGAGGTGACCTCAATGGTGACGGTGTTGTCAATGTTATTGACTACGCACTGGCAAAGCGTGGACTTCTGAAAGGGTTCGGCGATACTTATGTACAGAAGTCTGCTGACGTGAACCAAAGCGGAACAGTAGATGTTTCTGACATTGTCGCAATTCAGAAATTTATTACTAAGAAAATCAATAAATTTGATGCAGTTGGAACACAGACTCCAACCGTGGCAAAACCTGTTACCGCAACAGTTAAGAGCATGGCAGAATTTACCGCTGAATGTGCTTCCAAGGTTGCTGAATATGATACTGCCGATTCTCGTGTAGAAAAAGATGGTACACAGTATGGTACTGTCAAATCAGGCACTTACTATTCTACTACCTGCAAGCGTGAAAAGCCTTACAACATCCTGCTCCCTGCCGGATACGATTCCAGCAAAAAATACCCTGTCCTGTATGTAATGCACGGATATTGGGAAAATCAGAACCGTATGATTACTGAAGGCAACGGCACAATGTATACTCGTCAGATTATCGGCAATGCCATTGCAGAAGGCGAAGCCAAAGACATGATTGTGGTATTTCCCTATATCTATTCAAGTGATTCACAGGATGCCTGCTCCGGAATGGATGATTTCAACAACGCTGCATATGATAATTTCATCAACGATTTGACAAAAGACCTCATGCCACATATTGAATCTACTTACAGTGTCAAGACTGGCAAGGACAACACCGCCATCACAGGCTTTTCCATGGGAGGCAGAGAGGCTCTGCTCATCGGAATGCAACGCTCTGACCTGTTCGGCTATGTTGGCGCAATGTGCCCCGCCCCCGGTGTCACAGGTGCTTTCAAGTGGAACAGCGGAAAAGAACCGTACCTTCTCATGATTACCGGCGGAAGCAATGACACAGTTGTATATAATAACCCCGAAACCTACCACAATAACTTCACACAGAATGGTGTTCCGCATATCTGGCACTATGTCAACGGCGGTTATCATGGTGACAATTCCATTCATGCACATCTCTATAATTTCTGCCGTTTCGTATTCAAGGCAACCGATTGACATTATCTGACATTGTTCATAACAATATTTCCAAGAAAACCGACTGGATTTTTCCAGCCGGTTTTCTCATTGTATTCGATTATTTGTTGAAATTCCGCAGTTTCTTAATGAATTGCTGAACCCATTCTGCATTTGGCTCAATTTCTGCATAATTTTCCAAAATGGAAATCAGCTCCATGAAAGTAATATACACGAACACAGAAACCGCTGTCAATGCTCCTGCGAACCCTGCCAAAACTTCGACAGAATAGTATTTTCCAAGCAGTTCCATTCCAATCTCAAAACCGCAAGCCGTCAGCATGACCCCGATTTCTGCAAATTTCCGCAGACCGCCCACACGCATCACAGAAGAGCAGTAATCATTTTTGATATGCGCTTTAATCCATCCAGTCATGATGTCGGAAAGTGCCAGCATGATGACAAGCAGTAACATAATAATATATTGCATCGTAACCCTCCTTTCAGAAATTCTTTCAGAAATCAAGATAGATTTGCATTAGAACGTGCAACTTTGTAATCAGTTTTTTCAATAACCCATGATATATTTTACATATTTGACAAATAGGTGAAATGGGTGTATAATATATACATCATCAGACAAACAAACAAATAGATTACAGAAAGGAAATGGTGATGGATTTATGAAACAGACAAAGAAAATTTTATCATTGACAACATGCTTGTTGTTGATTGCATCTTTTACAGCTTGCGGAAGCGTATCAGAAACAGGTACTTCTTCCATTGCTCCAGTGGCAGAGGTTCAGGAAAATGCACCTGCTGGAGACAGCAGCATTTCCGAAGCTGATAGCAATGACAGCAGTGCAGAAAATGCAGATTCTGAAACAGAAGATTGCTGTGCAGTCCCTGCCGATTGCTGTGGAGATTCCGAAACTTCCGATTGCTGCAAAGATAAGAACACAGACACTGAAAGCGAAGCTTTCACCGGAGAATTGGAAAAGACTACATTTGAACTCGGACACCTGAATTCAACCGCTCACCTGCTGGCATTCGTTGCCAAAGAGGAAGGTTTCTTTGAAGAAGAGGGCTTGACAGTCAATCTGACACAGTTTTCCAGTGCCGGAGAACTGGCAACAGGTCTCGAATCCGGAAAATTGGATGTTGCGTTTATTGGTTCTGTACCGTCCCTGACATTCCAGAGCCAAGGACATGACCTGACAATTTTCGGCGGTGCAATGACCAACGGTCATGGCTATGTTATCAAGTCTGAATTCACACAGGACACTGATGCAACTGGAGTGGAACTGCTCAAAGGAAGAAATGTAGCTTCCGTGAAAAATTCCGTACAGGATGCAGAATTGCAGTTGCTCCTTGCAGATGCAGGAATTGAAATCGGAGAAGGCGAAGACAAGGTAAATATTGTTTATTTCGACAGCCAGAAAGATGCTTATTCCGCTTTAGCGAATGCAAGCATTGACGCAGCTTCTGTTTATTCTCCATATGCATCATTAGCAGCAAGTCAGGGCTATGAAATTGTATATCGTTGCTCAGAAGAACCACTGTTACACAATCAGCCTTGCTGCCGTCAGGTTGCGGATACTTCCGCACTGACAAACAACCCGAACAGCTATGTTGCATTTGAGCGTGCATTGATTAAGGCTTATAAATTCTCTCAGGAGAATGAAGATGCCACCATTGCAGACGTGAAACAGCATATTGACATTGAAGAAGATTTCATTCGTACAGAGGTTTACGGCGGTTATGGTACATCCAACCCCGACCCCGACAAGCAAGGAACAGTTGCTTTGAAAGATTCCATTGTCAAGCTCGGCTATACGGAAGATTATGACATTGATTCCCATTACAATACCAAAATTTATGAAACAGCTCTGAACAGCCTGATTTCAGAGAATCCGGATGATACGGTATACAAGGAATTGCAGGCGCATTTTGAAGAATTTGAGTGATTAGATTAACAGCAATATGATTTAGGAGTGATTGAGCATGAGTGCAGAAGCAGTAAGACAGACTGCTGTAAAAATTGACATCAGTCATTTAACGGTAAATTATACCGAACGAAATAAAAATTTCACCGCATTGAAAGACGTTTCTTTCAGTGTGGGGCGTGGGGAATTCGTCAGTGTGATTGGTTCATCCGGCTGTGGAAAATCCACCCTTTTGAGCGTATTGGAAGGGCTTTACAGACAGGCGGACGGTACAATTACCATTGACGGAAAGCCCCTTTCCGGAACAGGTCGTGAACGTGGAGTGGTATTTCAGCATTATTCCCTTTTCCCGTGGATGACCACAAGAAAAAATATCGCCTTTGGTATCGCACAGGTTCGCAAGGGATTGACCAAAACCGAACGTCTGCAAATTGCAGACGAATTCCTTGAAAAAGTCGGTCTTGGCGAGTTTGGCAACAAGTACCCCTCTCAATTGTCGGGAGGTATGCAACAAAGAGCCGCCATTGCCAGAGCATTGGCAATGGATACAGAAATTCTCCTGATGGATGAGCCTTTCAGTGCAATTGATGCGAAGAATCGAATTGTATTGCAGGAGCTGTTATTGTCCTTGTGGGAGGGCGACGGAACGCAGGAGCGGAAAACCGTTGTATTCGTGACACATGACATTGACGAAGCAATCTTGTTATCTGATAAAATTGTAGTATTGACTTCTCACCCCGGAACAGTTTCAGAGATTGTGCAAGTACCTTTTGCACGTCCCCGAAATCGTCAGGAATTAGTGGCAAATCCGGAGTATTCGAAATTCCGTAATAAATTGTTAGGCTTGTTCTACAATGACGTTGCGGAAAGAATCGGCGGAGAGGAGGTCGTAATATGACAGCAACAGGAAAAATTTCATCTGTCAAGGCGGTTTCTCCCGAAGTGGATGACGGCTTGAATTTCAAGAGCAAATTACTCAGGGTAACACACTTGTTATTCTTGGTTCTGGTAGGGATTCAGTTCATTCCTGACAATCCGGCAATATCCAGCCCGAACACAGCGTATTTAATTGGGTTTGCGGTGATTCTCGAAGCCATCACATTGGTAGCATTGCCATTTTTGAAGAAGAAAGAGAGTCTGAATTTATTCCTTGATATTGTTGGCTTTCTGTATGGCTTTTTGATAGTCTGGACGTTATTAACGGCGAAATTCAATGTATTGCCGACGGCATTATTCCCGCCGTTCGGGAAGATTTTCGCACAGGCAATTGCAGACTGGCAGAAAATCCTCATCAATATCAAAAGTTCCGTAGGAATTATTTTACAGGGCTTTTTGCTGGCAGCGGTTACAGGTATTCCGTTAGGGCTTTTCTTGGGATGGAATGCAAGATTAGGCAGTGCAGCAACGTATTTGTCGAAATTTTTCAGCTCCATTCCGCCAATTGTTTACATTCCGTACGGAATCGCATTGTTGCCGAGTTTCCGCAGTGTATCGGTATTTGTAATATTTCTTGCAAGTTTCTGGGCGATATTCGCCGGAACAATGAGCGGAGTTCTGAACGTTGACAAGAAAGT
>DGHF01000022.1 GCA_002392545.1 Ruminococcus sp. UBA3855 | reverse complement strand
ACTTTCTCAGATACCCTGAAAGGAGGGATATGCATTGAATGTCTTGGTAACAGGTGCAGGCGGTTTTGTGGGGAAATACCTCATCCAGCAATTGCAGACAGAAAACAAGAATGTATTTGCTGTGAAACTGCCTCATGAAACATTGTCAATCGAAAATATCACTGTCTCCGACCTGAATTTTCTGAACGGCGATTCTGTGAAAGCCTACCTTGAAAAATATCGTCCGGACGAAATTTATCATTTAGTGGCACAGAGTTCTGTTGCCGTTTCTTGGAAAGAACCCCAGAAAACAGTTGATGTCAATATCAAGGGCACATTATATTTATTGGATGCCGTGCGGACAATCGAGAATTATCACCCGAAAATATTGCTGATTGGTTCGGGGGAAGAATATGGTTTTCCCCTTGACGGTTCAAAGGCGATTGATGAAAGCGAACCCCTCAAACCTGTCAATATTTACGCTGTGACAAAGGTCTGTCAAAATATGATTGGTGCAGTCTATGCCAAAGCCTACGGATTAAATATCATCATGGTCAGGGCATTCAATCATATTGGTGCTGGACAGTCAAGTATATTTGTCGCTTCTGATTTTGCGAAACAAATTGCCGAAATGGAAGCAGGCTTGCAACCGCCTGTGATGAAAGTCGGAAATCTCAGTGCAAAGCGTGACTTTTCGGACGTTCGGGACGTGGTTCGGGCATATACGCTCTTAATGGCGCACGGAACAGCTGGAATGACTTACAACGTGGGGAGCGGTCATGCCGTTTCCATTCAGGAACTGCTTGATATTCTCATCAGTTTCAGTGAAATTTCCGTCACGGTCGAACAGGATAAACAAAAAATGCGCCCTGTGGATGTGCCGTTGATTGAAGCGGATATTTCCCGACTAAGAAATGATACCGGATGGAAACCCCTGTATTCGCTCAAAGATACCCTTTATTCCGTACTGGAATACCAGAGACAACAAATCAAAAAGCCCTGAATTCTGTTCAGGGCTTTCCAAAAAGAACAAAAGGAGGATTATTTATGAAAAAGAAATCAAAAGCTGTCGTTTATGAGCCTGTCTCCGGAATCGGGAAAAGCGGTCAGGCTTTACAGAATTTCGGCGACAAACAAAACGCTCTTAATAAAGAATTATTGCACCGCCTTGATGAGTTAGAAAGAGAAAATTCCGAACTCAGACAGAAATTAGCCGACACGGAAACAAGGCTCTCTCTTATGGAAAGTACTTTCGTTGCCCTGCGTGAATGTATCGACGAACAAAAAAAAGAACAATCTATGAATATTAAACGCTTCGGACGCTGTGCGGCGGCATTGGACGAAATCGACAAGGAAATTGACCAGCTCCGCCTGAAAACACAGCTCAATTCCAATGCGATTGACAGAATGGTGAAAAAATGGCTGTAAATAAAAATATTTTCGGGATGCTTTCAGGGCAAGAATCAGATGATTTCTTTGGTGATGTATTCGTCACGAGAACCATTTCCGCACAAACAGAACAGCAACTCGAACAAGCTCAACAACAGGCAGACCAAATGGATGAAAAATCCGCCCTTCCTGTCTGGCTTTCCATTGCAAAATGGTTTGATTTTTTAGGTGCGGTCACAATTACCTGTGGAGCATTGCAAGGAAATATTCAAACATGGGAAATCATTGCAATCGTTGTATTATGGGGAATTTACATAGGCTTAACCCTCTTGGAAAGAAACAAACAGAAACAAGTTGCCATTAGTGACGAATTCGGCGATTTCATGCAGGATGTTGACAAACTTACCTTGCAAGCCAAACAAGAGCTACATATTCCCGAAAATGCCCTTGATATGGATTTATTGATGTGCGCCTACAAAATGAAAGGCGACGAACTGAAAAGGGTTGATTGGGGTCTGACTTCTCACCTGAATCAAGAATTTTTCGTCTGGACAGAGAAAAATATGCTTTGTCTGGGGCTGTTTGATAAAATTTGGGAAATCCCCCTTGATTCGCTCAAATCCGCTACGTTAAGCAAAGAGAAAGCTTCTTTCACTCAATGGCACAAAGAAAAGCCCCCCACTGATAAATTATACAAGCCCTACAAAATTACTGTCAACAGTTACAGTCATATCTTTTGTAAATATTATACCGTCAATATAGAAGATGTCAAGGGGGAGTTTTTCTTGCTTGTGCCTGTCTTTGAATGGGATGCTTTTTCAAAATTAACCGGATTACAGGCGGAATCATGAAAATTGACAGGAGGGGGAAAATGGCTGTCATGCAGGCTATCCAGAAATTATTAAAATTGCATCATGTTTTTTCTGCCGTGTTCTGTCTGGTTTTGTCTGTTTCGCTCATATTGGGGATTATGAAAAACCACAAATTGAGAATCATTGCTACAATTTTGGGTATCACATCAGGTTTGCTTGCGTGGCTGATACCTTATTTACTTAACAATCAATCACAAAATCACAAAAATAAGGGCTTACCATGAGGCAAGTCCCTTTTTTTGATTTGTTTGCTTGTAGTCCGTTGTTTATCTCGGCTCGCAAATGAGCTTGATAGCGGTGCGGTCTTCACCGTCAATCTGAATACTGGTAAATGCCGGAATGCAGATGAGGTCAATACCGATAGGGGCAAGATAACCTCTCGCAATTGCTACGGACTTGATAGCCTGATTTGCTGCGCCAGCACCCACTGCCTGAATCTCGACACTCTTGTTTTCACGGATAACACCTGCAATAGCACCTGCAACAGAGTTGGGAACTGAACGGGAAGAAACTTTCAATACTTCCATAAGAACCTCCTTTAGTAGATAAACAAATTTTACTTGGTGTCAAGAATGAGCTGTTCTCATCCACCTATATTATACTACATTCTTTTCAAAATTGCAATAGGGTAACAGAAAATTTGTGAATTATCTAATAATAACAGGGGTAATTTTCGTACATTTACCACATTTTTTTTCAAATTCAACAATGACCCCATTCAAAAAACAGTCTCCCTCTGCTTCCGGACAGCGTACAGGAAGATGCAAACGCATCCTGTCAAGTGCCGGAACTTTACTTGAACCAAGAATGGAATCTTCTACTCCGGTCATTCCCACATCCGTGATATATCCGGTATGACCTTCCAAAATGCAGGCATCCGCTGTCTGTACGTGGGTATGTGTCCCCATGACAGCCGTCACACGCTTTGCAAGGTAAAAGCCCATCCCCTTTTTTTCAGAGGTCGCCTCTGCGTGAAAGTCCACAAAAATACAGGGGGTTTCAATTTCTTTCAGGATATTGTCAACTGTGTGGAACGGATTTTCAAGTGTCTGCATATAAAGAAGCCCTTGCACATTGATGACTGCAATCTGACAGCTTCCCATATCCAAGACAGTGTACCCCTTTCCAATGCAGGCTTCTCCATAGTTGGCAGGGCGGATAATACAATCATCCTCGAAAATTTTGAGGTCGGTTTTCCGCTGGAAAGCATGGTTTCCGGTTGTAATCACATCTGCACCGGCATGAAAAATCTGGTTCGCAGAATGTCGGGTGATGCCGTTTCCGTTGGCAGAATTTTCGCCATTGACAACAGTCACATCAATTTCGTACTGTCTCTTGATTTTAGGGAGCTGTTTCTGTAAGAACAAACAGCCCACTTCTCCAACAACGTCACCAATAAAAAGCAGTTTCATTCTGAATCGTCCTTTCTTTGTTTGAGGGCTTCCATCAATCCGCTGAGGGTGCTGGTGTCATAAATTCCAACAATTTCGTCAGCGGTTTTGCGTGGGGGTGTCTGAGATTCTTCCTCTTTTTTCTCGACAGGTTTTCCGGCGTGTTTGAGGACAGGCAGTGAGGCTGGCTGTGTGAGGATACGTCTGGGAACAATAGTAGACTCCTCTTCGATATGAATTTCATAGTGTTTCTTGTGGGAATCAGGAGAGGGATTTTCTTTTTTAGGTTGCGGATTTTTGTGAGGCTGTGAGGAATGATGCGGTTCTGATTTGGTAGAAGTTTCTTTTTTGGGCGGAACAGGTTTCTGAACATTTTCAGATGGGGGAGCAGATTTTTTGACAGGAGACTTGGATTCTTTCGGAGCAGGTTCGGGGGCGGATTTCGGCTTGACAGATTCTGTTTTTCTGACTGCTTTTTTGTGAGGACGTTTTTCAGGGGTAGAATGTTCCTGTTTAGGAGCTTTTTTCTCAGGAATGTTTTTTTCGGGAACAGGTTCAGGAATGGGAGTGATTTCTTTTTCTGCTTCCGGTTTAGATTCTGTTTCGTCTTCTTCCTCTTCCTTGTCGTCAACTTCTTCACCATGAATAAAATTCCGCACTCCATGATAGGGAATCTGTAAAATCAGTCCGGCTGTACAGCAAAGTATAAATACAATCGGTACAACAAAATATCCTGCCCAAAGTCTTGGGATTAAATCCGGAATGCGCTCACGGAGTGAAGGCATCATAATATTGATAACAGGGTCACCCAATAACAATGCTGCCAATGCTCCGCCGGCTGCACCTGCAAAAAATCTGTGCAGACTGCTGTCACCCAGCTTTTCACTGTGAAATAATTCCAACAGACACAATGCAATACATAAATTCGGCAATGCTGCGACACTGTTCAACCACGGACAGTATAATTCCCCTTTCCGGAGACTAGAATCATATACAATCAGCGTTTCACAAATCCATACTGCAAACATGATAAGCATTACCAATGAAACATGTTTCCGCTTGCTGTGCTTCTGGATGATTGCTCCGCCCAAATATGCCGCCAACGGAAACAGCCCCTTGCACCACTCCGAAAGAAGATATGTTCCCGAAACGTAAAGTAATGGCTGTAATGTCGAAAGAGAAACTATCCCGAAGAAACAAAGCCGTTCTTTCTGATTCGCCATTCCGTGAAATGATGCATTCACAAAGGGCGCAGCTAATAACAACCCGAAATACATCCCTGCAAACCGGCTTGTTTCCGTGGCAGTGAATTGGATTACGGCTTGTACTTCCTGCGCATGAGAAAGAAATTCTTCCATGACTACCGAACGCAGAAACAGTGCCAATATACTGCATGTCAAATAAATATAAATCAGCCGGATGAAAATTTTAAAATATCCGGCGGAAAATTTTTTTCGGCTCAAAATATAGCCAGTTCCGGCGGAAAGTACCATTGCACCCGACTGACAGAAACATCTTGCTGCCAGTGTCGGAATCGCTGTCCAGTCCGTGACAGGTACTCCTGAAAATCCCGCCGCATGAATATATTGCAGTCCCAGCAAAAACATGACCCCAATACAACACAAAATATCAATTCCAAGGTTTCTTTCTTTGTCCACAAGCATTCACTCCGCTTTCTATAATGATACTACATTACTATTATACCATATTCAGGGAGGATTGTCACGGCTTTTTTCAATTTTTTTATGAAAAATCAAAAAAGCCCTCTTCCAACGAAAAGAGGGCTTCGTGAAATGCATTTATCAATAGAAAGTAGCAACTTCCTGTTCCGGCGCACCTGTGAGGGTGACAGCCTGAATCTGTAAAACAGGTCCTTTGCCCTTGTAGAGTTTGTGCTTCTGAATGGAAATTTTCGCACTGACACGAACCCACTGACGGTTACCCATTGTCTGTGCCTTGTCCCACTCTGCCACAAGCCAGCAATATTGAATATCTTCCACACAGCAGGTCATTACATGGCGACCGACTGCAAATACATCGTTCGGGAATTTCGGGTCCCGTGCGGAAACTCCACGGAATGTGACAGTTTTTCCGTTGTATTTGTCAGGTTCTTCCATAATGTCACGATAGAACAAAGCAAAATCTTCATCATTGATATTGATTTCGTCTGCGTTGACATCAAAGGGGAGGGGGTCTTGAATGTCATCATAGGCAACCTGTCCATCTGTCAACTCGTAGGCAATTTGTGTTCTTCTGCTGACACCACGGACGATTTTGTGAAACTCCATCTGGTTCATTTTTTTCAGGTCAAAGCGGTTGAAAACGACCAATTCGCTGACATTGATTTTGTCTACTACCAGACTGCGCATATTTGCATTGTAATTCAGGAACGTGTTCGCATCCACAAAGCACATTGCCTGATATACTGCCCAGTCAATGGGAAGATTTTCAAACATGTTCTGAATTGTCCACATACCGTTATATTCCATCACAACACGAGTTGCACCGCATTCCTTGCGGATTTTTTCAAGGTTTTCTTCGTTGAAGTCTTCCTCGTCTTCAATCACATGCATGAAAACATTTTTCCCTTTGGACGGGTAACGGCTGAAATCATATTCTTCTTCGCCCTCCTCGCAGACAAGGAGGAGGGTTTTTTCGCCGTTGTTGAAACGTTTGTCTTCTAAGGTTTCCTGAATGAATTTTGTCTTTCCGCCTTCCAGAAAGCCCACAAACAGGTAAACCGGAATATCTTCATTTTGCTGTTGATTCAAAGGCATAATTTACCTCCGGATTATTTCTTGATGCTGAAAAGTTCAGCAATTGCATCTTCTTTGATACCTGCGCCAATGACACAAAGTCTGCCAATGGTGATGGCACTTCCATGACGTACGTCAGGCATTCCCGGAACATAGTCATAATGAATCCACTGTCCGTCAGTACCTGCCACAATGCCCTTTGCACGGAGGATTGTACCATATTTTTCTTCATCCTGCAAAGCTTCCAAAATGGACTGAATTTCCTCAGTGGTGTACTTTCTTGCAGTTTCTGCACCCCAGCTCTGGAAAATTTCATCTGCATGGTGGTGATGATGGTCATGGTGGTGATGATGCTCGTGCTCTTCCTCATCCTCGTCATGGTCATGGTGGTGATGATGCTCATGTTCTTCTTCATCCTCGTCATGGTCATGGTGGTGATGATGCTCATGCTCCTCTTCATCCTCGTCATGGTCATGATGGTGATGATGCTCGTGCTCTTCCTCATCCTCGTCATGGTCATGATGGTGATGATGGTCATGTTTTGCAGCTTCTGCGAGGAGTTCAGCTAATTCGTCATCAATGGTATTCTTTTGGGTCATAGCATCTGTGAGCTGTGCGCCTGTAAGTTCGTCCCAATCAGTGGAAACAATCGGAGCTTTCGGATTCTTTTCACGGAGTCTTGCAATGACATCATCCAGCTTTTCCTGTGAAAGTCCCTGTGTGTGGCTCAGAATCAAGCAAGATGCATACGTAATCTGATTGTCAAAGAATTCGCCGAAATTTTTCTGATACATCTTGCACTTCTTCGCATCCACGACAGTTGTAAACCCATCTAACTCAACATCATGCATTTCCAGATTTTGCACTGCACGGATAACATCACTCAGCTTGCCAACGCCGGACGGCTCAATCAAAATTCTATCAGGGTGATACTGTTCCAATACCTGCTGTAATGCTGTACCGAAATCGCCGACCAGTGAACAGCAGATACAGCCGGAGTTCATTTCAGTAACTTCAATTCCGGCATCCTGCAAGAAACCGCCGTCAATGCCAATCTGTCCGAATTCGTTTTCAATCAGAACCAGTTTTTCATTTTTATAAGCCTCAGAAATCAGCTTCTTGATGAGTGTTGTCTTACCAGCCCCAAGGAAGCCGGAGAAAATTGTAATTTTTGTCATGGAAAACACTTCTTTCTCTTAAAATAATATGATGCAGTCCCCTGCACAATTATAGTATACCACATTTTTCCGGTTTTTGCAAGGGGTCAAAAAGATTTTCAGAAACTTTTCACATTTGGATTTCGTTTCTGAATGAATTTCCAAAGCAAAAAATCATTTCTGCATTATTTTCTGCAAGCGTTTTCAAGTGCAATTCTGACGAAAATGTATCGTTTTTGACACAATAAAGGCTCAAAACACAGTGTTTATAATTTATTCATATTTTTCAAATATTTCGTTCATAAAATTGTGCTATAATCAGCACATAAACCGGTTTAAGGGCAGAAAAAGTGTTCAAAATCAACAAAATTTTCAAGAAGGAGCGTGTATCATGATTTTAGACAACAGCAAAAGCGCAAAGGAATATATTTCCGAAGCGTATACTAAGGAGCTGACTCTCATTCAGGAAAAAGCCAGACTGCTGGAAACCCCTGCAAGCATCATCGAAAAGGAAAAGACCGAAAAAACTTTCCAGATGGTGGAAGCCCTTCTCGGACGTGAAATTCTCAGCGAAGACGTTACCAGCGAATATTCTGAACTCCTCACCACAATCGAAGCCAAAAAGGAAGAACTGAAAAAGCTTTATGGTATCGAAGTTTCCGAAGGTGCTTTACAGGCTGTCAAGAATGCACAGAAATCCGTTTCTGAACAGTTCACTGAAGAACTGCAACAGAAAGAAAAAGATTTCCAAGAGGAATTGCAGAAGGCAGAAGACAAGGTTCAGGAAGAAATTGATACCAAAACTGCTGAAACTGATGAAAAAGTGGAAGCTATCAAGAAAGAAGCTAAGGAAACCCGTGCTGCTGCTGAACAAGAGGCAAAGCGTGAAAAGGAACAGTATGATTATGACCTGAAACGTGCCAGAAAACAGGCTGATGAAGAACGTGCCAAGGTTGTCGCAGAACGTGAAAAAGCCTTGCAAGAAAAAGAACAGGCTGCTCAGGAAGCAAAACAGGCTTGTCTTGATAAACTTGCTGAAATTGAGGCTCTTTCCGTTAAGGTTGAGGGAATCCCTGCTGAATTGGAATCTGCTAAGGCAGAGGGCGCAGCCGCTAAGGAAAAGGAACTCAAGAAGGATTATGGTTATCATAAATGGATGGCTGACAAGGAAAATGATACCAAAATCAGTGAGCTGAAAGATGAATTGGTTGCTTTACAGAAAAAGTATCAGGAACTTTGTAAGGAAAAGGAAGCTCTCTCCGCAAAACTTGATAAGGTCAATGCGGAAAGCCGTCAGCTCACAAGTGATACTGTCAAGTCTATCGGTGGTATTAACATTCTGAATTCGGATACCTACAACGGACAGGGCAAAAAGTAAGCCCATTCACGCTGGAAAGGAAGGTTTCAGAACATGATAAGCGAAAAAAGCACAAAACAGGAACTCCTTGACGAGTACAAAAGACTTGTTGAGGATGCCAAAAAACAGAAAGTGACAGTTCCGGCAGATGCAAAGGGCATGAATTCCAAAAATACAAAGGCAGATATTCTCAATGCAATCAGGGCGATTGAAAATGCCATTCTCAACAGCAGGACTGTTCCCATTTCTGCAAGTTCAGCCCCTGCACCCGTCGCACCATCTGCCCCCCCAACCCCCACACCCACCCCAAAAACAGCACCTGCTGTCACCAAAGAGGAGGATATTGAGTTGATTTTGTTAAAGCAGGAAATTAAAGATGAAATCGCAGCACTCGATGCAGCGAAGGCACTCAAGAAAAAGGAGCTTGCCGAATTGCTCGAAATTGAGCAGGAATTGACAAAGTTTGTCACAATGATTAACAGCTCCAAAAATGACAATCTCACACAGGAACAGGCTCACGCTGAACAGAAAGCAAAGCAGGAGGCTGATGCAAAAGAAAGCCTTGAAACCTGCGAAGCTGAAAATCAGGAAGACCTCGACAAGGCTAAGGAAGCATTGGAACAGGTGAAGGCTGATATTGAAGAGAAAAAGAAGGCTCTCGCTGAAAGCCGTGAAGTTGAAACAGAACAGTATACATATAATAAAACCAAAGAACAGAAAACAGAAGATGACGCTTGGGCTGATGATTCCGCTAAACGTGGAGAAGCCATTGCAGAAGTCGAAAGGGCGACTGCTGATTTACAGGCTCAAATCGACAGCAAGGCGGAATTGGTCGCTGAATTGACTGCAAAAATTGACGAGATTCCTACCCTCATTGAAAAAGCCAAAGAAGAGGGCGCAACCGCCAAAGAAAAAGAACTCGGCAAAGAATACGGCTATCAAACCAACATGGCAAAGAAACAGGCTGAAGTGGATGCTCAGTCCCTCCAGAAACAGATTGACCGTCTGACTGCTGATTATAATGCTGTTCTTGCTGAGAAAGATGCCATTCAGGCTAAACTTGACAAGGCTTATGAAGAGAGTAACAAACTTTACATGCAGACCGTTCAGTCTACCGGCGGTGTCAAGATTCTCAACAGCTCCGACAAGAATTGATTTCCACATTGTAATATGTACAATATCAAATCAACAGCTCCCCTGTCAGTCGGCAGGAGAGCTGTTATTTTGTATCAAGACAATCATTTATTCTACCTGCCGTCCCAGAAACTGCGCTGCCGCATTCACAAGCGATTTTTGCAGTTCAGATGCAGTCTGTGTCCGTCCGTTGGAGAGAAATGCTACTGCTCCTGTTACATCTCCGGCGGTTAGAATTGGAGTTGCCGCAATGGAAGATTGCTCCACTCCTTCCACAGGATAAAATTTCCGGCTTCCGTCCTCGGCAAAAAATTGCCTTCTTGCCTCCATAAGTTCTTCCAGTTCGGGAGAAACTCTGCGCTCCTGAAATTCCCGTTTCGTCACGCCTGACGTTGCAACAACGTGGTCACGGTCAAATACTACCACCGGACAGCCAGCTAATTTATACATAATGTCCGCTACTTGTGAAGCGTTCTCACTCATCTCCCCAATGGCAGAATATTTCTTGAATATTACTTCTCCATCACTGCTTGTGTAGATTTCTAACGGGTCGCCCTCACGAATACGCATCG
>DGHF01000131.1:532-5338 GCA_002392545.1 Ruminococcus sp. UBA3855 | reverse complement strand
ATTTATATTGTGCATCGGAAGCATCAGGGGCATCTTTGGAATAGAACCAAGAGGAATTGTAATAGGTTGCGTATGCGTAAACAGTATTCGGGTCGTTCGGTTCTACTAACAGCATGGTAGGCTTTGAGCCGTACTGCGAAGGAATGCCCTCACAACTATTCCATGTTGCGCCCCAGTCGTCACTGTATGCAACACCGCCGTCATTCTTTCCAGTATTGAAAATTCTGTAAGTATCTTTATCAATCTGTGCAATGGCAAGCTTACCGCCCTTTGTAGAGGGTGTGAATGCGTTCCATGTTTTGCCTCTGTCGGTGGTATAGTAGCCAGCTCCGTTATCGCCTTCTGCGATTCTTGCCCATACGTCTGTGTTCTGCGGGCATACGGCAATTGCGGAGGTTGAACCCATGTTTGGCTGATACTGCAAGCCAATTTTGTCAGGAGATTCGTGCACAAATCCGTCATAATCGCCGATTGCTGACAGGTCAAGACCATCAGACGTGCTGACAAAATCCAGTGCTACTACTTCTTCGATTCCATCCGGATGGAATGTAAACACAGGACGTTTTTCGGGGTCAGTACTCCAGATATTTTCAGCAATGAATACGCCGTTACCGGAAGTAATAAACATTCTGTCAGAATTGCGAGGGTCAGTAACGACTGTACCAGACCAGTGAATTGCCTTGTCACGAATCCAAGCATAACCGCCGTCCTGCAAATATTCAGAGATTGCTTCCTGTCCCCATCCGGCGGACTTACCAGGGGTAAAGTTTTCCCAAGTTTTACCGCCGTCCATGGAACGGAAATACTGGTCTCCCCAAGTTGCACCGTGTTCATCAGTCCATGGTTGCCATAACTGGTCTTCCCACTTACCGCAAGTACCAGCTAACATATGGTCAGGATTAGAGGGGTCTGTCCAGATAGAACCAAAACCCTTGGCACTGTCAAGAATCTGTGTTACCTCACCATTGCAAGGGTCATAGCGATAACCGCCACCGGAAGCACCATTAAACGCAAGTCCTGCAATGTAAGAAATCAACAGATTTCCACTTGCTTCCACATTGATTCTGGAGGGGTATACATCTGTCGGCAAATCTTCGCTCAATACCTCGAATTTGTCATCTTTCACGTTTGCAACATGAACATTCGCAACCCCTGTCTTGGATGTGCCAACATATACTTTTCCATTGGAAATGGCAATATTTGCAACACCGTTTTGTGTCTGGTATGCGCCGTCAGTGACAGAACGTGCAATATTTTCTGTCCACGTTGGCCATTTTGTGGTAGAATCAAATAATCCCAAATCATCATAGCCAATAACTGGCTCCCATGTCTCACCGCCGTCAGTGGATTTAATCAACGCAGATTTGGAATTTGCATCAGAGGTAACGTCACCGCCGGCATAAATGACTTTCGGGTTATCAGGGTCAACTGCAATCGCTTCACCGCATTGTCTGCCGTCGCCGTTTCCCATGACCTTAATCAGGTTGGTGACATCGATTTCCTTGAACGTCTCACCGCCGTCAGTGGTTTTGAAAATGACAGTCTTTTCGGCAGAGAAATATGCACAGCCACAAAGGAAATAGACTGTGTTATCGTCTGTCGGGTCAATTGCCATTGCATCCACGCTCAACAGACCTCTGTCTGCATCGCTGACGAAATCAAGAAGCTGTTCCCAGCTCTCTGTATCATAATTGTAACGATATGCACCGCCTACGTCAGTACGGGCATACATCACATCTTTTCCGGTGACAATCCCCGAAACAAATCCGCCACCGCCGATTCTCAATGTTCCCCATTCATAAGATGATTCCATAGAATCGGTTGCATTTACCATTGTTGCAGGCATGACCGCCATTGTACCACAAAGCATTGAGGCACAAAGTACCGCTGTCACTGCCTTTTTCCACAATTTCATAATCCATTATCCTCCTTGTTCAATTCAATATCCAGACAGCCAAAACCGACCTATCTTAATTGTAATACATTTTTCGAAAAAATGCAAGTACTTTTGGGTAAAAATTTACTGTTCCATCAAATATTCGGCTTTCCAATTTGTCATTGCTATTCCGGAGAATTCTCCCCTGATTTGAGAAAATTCAAATATCATTCGCTTTTTCGTGTAATAGTAAAATACCCGACATTCAAGACAGGGTGTCGGGTACTTTACTATTTGGAAATGAACAAACATTCAGGAATACGCAAATTTTCATATTACGGTCGGTTTCAGGGGAACGCTGAACGCTCCCCATTTTCCGCCGGAAAGAGTTTTCAGGTGCATAACTGAAACTCTTTCTTCTCTCAATCTTACCATTCTCTTTATGAGACCTCTCATTAAGTATAACAACGCAGAAATGAAAATATTGGATTATTTTTCTTTTTTGTAGGAATGCACAAAAATCCGAAAAAAATTTTCTGAAAATTCACACACATGATTTACAGACAAACTATACAAAACAAAATTGATTATTTCTGAGAAATTTTCAAAAAAAATTACCTTAAACAGGTGACAAAATTAAAAATTTGTGGTATAATAGTAGTAGCTTGTAACTTTCGAACCGTTTCCAGAAGAAAAGAGGCTTATTTTATATGGGTTCAAACGAAAACAGAAAACAGCCACGGAAAGCAATTTATATTCTGATGCTTGCTGTAGTGGGAATACTGCTGATATTTGGTGTCTCTTTGTTGCTTGGTCGTGCTTCTGCCAAAAAAAGCTCATTGGAAGCTGATGCCTCTGGTGTGCCTGTTTCCGGAGTTTCAGAAAATTTCGAAAATGAAGATGTCCCCAATGGTACAGGAAGTACTGTTGTAAAAAAACAGTATCAGGAAACTGCTGATTCCATGTCATCCAAAAACGGCACACTTCGAATGACGAAACCACATATTTACCTCCGTGTCAATCATGAACAAAAACTGCCCCTGAAACTTTCCGCAGGTGTTACTATTTCAGATATTACCTGCTCTCTGAGTGATACGGATGTTGCAGATGTGACAGATGGTGTTATTACCGGCTTACAGGCTGGAGAATGTACCATTGTTGCCAGTTATGGGAGTGAATTTGTACAGATTCCTGTTACCGTGCGTGAACTGGCTGTGGAAAATGAATGCACTTATGTGGACGGAATTCTGATTGTCAATAAATCCTACGGACTGCCCAGAGAATACAACCCCGGAATGCTCCCCATCACGGCGCAGGCTTTCGCTCAGCTCAAGGCTGATGCTTCCGTTGAGGGGCTGAATATTTACGAGGGTTCGGGCTATCGGGATTATGATTTTCAGGTCAAATGTTATGAAAGTATTGTCAGTGCCTACGGAAAAGAATATGCAGACACTTACTCCGCCAGACCCGGCTATTCTGAACATCAGACAGGGTATACTATCGACTGCAACACCATCAATGACGAATTCGGCGAAACTGACGAAGGAAAATGGCTTGCTGAAAATTGCCATAAATACGGCTTTGTTATCCGTTATCCGCAGGGAAAAGAAGACATCACAGGTTATGCTTATGAATCGTGGCATATTCGCTATGTAGGAATTGAACACGCCACGGCAATGTATGAACAGGGACTGACATTAGAAGAATATCTGGATGTTGATTCCGATTATAAGGAATGAATAGCACACTGAATGATATTATTTACAGGAGGGAATTACAATGAAAGAATTCATCAAAACATTGTTTGCGATGGCGGTTGTCCTTGGGCTTGCAGTGAGTGCATTGCTGTTTCTCAGGCGGTGCAATGCCCGCACTTATATCACCGTAGAAGAGGACTAAACCAACTGCCCCGAATTTTTTCGGGGTATTCTTCTTGTAAAATCAGCAAAACGCAAAAAGAATCTGTATAATGTACAGATTTACCGCCAAAATGCCGAACTTTTCAAGAATTGCTTGCAATTTTGATTATTTTGTGCTATACTGTTAGAGAGTGCATGTCACCACAGAGAAAATCACTTTCCGGACTATTCCGGACGTTTTCAAAAGAGAAAGGATGCTAGATTTTTTATGGTTAGAAATGATTTAAGAAATATTGCCATTATTGCCCACGTAGACCACGGTAAAACTACCCTCGTTGATGAAATGCTCAAACAGGGCGGTGTCTTCCGTGAAAATCAGACAGTTGCAGAACGTGTTATGGATTCCAACGATTTGGAGCGTGAACGTGGGATTACCATTCTCGCTAAAAATACCGCTGTTCAGTACGGTGATGTCAAAATCAATATTATCGATACCCCCGGACATGCGGATTTCGGGGGAGAGGTAGAACGTGTGCTTTCTATGGTGGATGGTGTCATTCTGCTGGTAGATGCCGCAGAAGGTCCTATGCCTCAGACTCGCTTTGTATTGTCCAAGGCTCTGGATTTAGGCTTGAAAATTATCATCGTTGTGAATAAAATTGACCGCCCTGATGCAAGACTTGACGAAATCGCCGACGAAGTACAATTGTTACTGCTTGACCTTGATGCTGATGATGCTCAACTTGAAAGCCCCATTCTGTATTGCTCCGGAAGAAGTGGCACTGCTTCCCTCGACAAGGATGTTGCAGGAACTGACCTCCGCCCCTTGTTTGAAACAATTGTTTCCTACATTCAGCCCCCCGAAGGCGAACCTGATGACCCTCTTCAATTGCTGGTATCTTCTATCGATTATAATGAGTATGTCGGCAGAATCGCCATTGGCAGAATCGCCAGAGGTACTATCAAGGTCAATCAGCCGGTTGTCGTTGTTAATGACAATGCCCCTGAAAAACATAATCAGGCGAAAATTGTTTCCCTCGCTCAGATGCAGGGGCTCGCTCAGGTCAATAC
>DGHF01000131.1:0-391 GCA_002392545.1 Ruminococcus sp. UBA3855 | reverse complement strand
CCCGAAGCTCTTCCCTTTACCCATATCAGTGAACCAACAATTGAAATGACATTCTCTGTGAATGATTCCCCCTTTGCTGGTCGTGAAGGGAAATATGTTACCAGCCGTCAGCTCCGTGAACGTTTATTCAAGGAATTATTGAAAGATGTTTCTCTTCGTGTCAGTGAAACGGAAAATACAGATTCTTTCAGCGTTGCCGGACGTGGTGAAATGCATCTTTCCATTCTCGTGGAAACCATGCGCCGTGAGGGCTACGAACTTGCAGTATCTACCCCCAGAGTGCTTTACAAGACTATTAACGGTCATCTTTGCGAACCGCAGGAACGCTTGGTTGTGGACGTGCCGGAAGAATGTGTTGGTACTGTTATGGAAAAAATGGGTACTCGTAAAG
>DGHF01000157.1 GCA_002392545.1 Ruminococcus sp. UBA3855 | reverse complement strand
ACACCGGAACTGACCGACTTTTTAGCCGGAATCCGTGCGAATAACAATAAAGAATGGTTTGAACAGCATAAAAGCATTTATCTTGAGAAAGTGGATGCGCCCTTGAAACAGATGGGCGAATTACTTTTCGAACCCTATCAAGATATTCCCGATATGATGTGGAAATCTGCACGAATTTACAAGGATGCGAATTTTCCGCCGTATCTGCATTACCGTGACACCATGTATATTTATATCCGTCATCCTGCGGAATGGTGGAACAAAACCCCGACTTTATTTCTGGAGTTGTCACCGGAGGGGGCTTGTTATGGTTTCCGGATTGCAACCCCTGAACCAGCATTCATGCAGTATTTTCGTGATGCTATTTCTGAAGATGCACAGCCTTTTCAGGAGATTATCAAGACTTTGGAACAATTTGAACTTGTTTTGACTGGTGACGAATACAAACGGGCGAAACCCTGCCAAAATCCGGAATTATTGCCGTTTTTCAAAAAGAAAAGCTTGGAAGTAAAAGAAGTTTGTCCGATTGGGGGAAAATTGTATTCAGATGGATTTTTGCAGGATGTTGCGGACGTATTGCAGAAATGCTATCCCATTTATGAATATTTGTACAACCTGATGCAGGAATATCAGGCTATGAAAGATTCCCCTGCACCAAAAGAAGAGCGTTCCAATATCCCCCATATGGTGCAAGCCCCTAAACATGATTTTATGTGGTAAAGGAGTGAATATCATGGTAATTGGATTTCACAACCCCGAAGACCCTCACGGCTATTTGAGTAACTGGTATCTGTCAGATTTCGTGGCTGACGGTATCAAATTCACATCAATGGAACAATATATGATGTATCAGAAGGCAATCTGTTTTCATGATGATGCGATTGCTTCCAAAATCCGGAATACAGATGATGTGGCGAAAATCAAAGCCCTTGGGCGAAAAGTCAGAAACTATCATGATACTATTTGGAATGGTGTCAGACAAGTTGTGATTTATCGTGGACTATTGGCGAAATTCTCACAGAATGACAAATTGAAAGAGTTACTGCTTGCGACTGGTGAAAATATCTTAGCGGAATGCGCTGTTTCTGATTGCATTTGGGGAATTGGTCTTTCCCTGAAACAGAATTATCAGAATCTGGATAACTGGAAAGGTCAGAATCTGTTAGGATTTGCGTTGATGCTGGTGCGTGATGAACTGCGGAAAAAATAAAATTATCCCCTGTTTCCGAAAAGGAAGCAGGGGAATTTTTTTCAGTGATACATCACGTCTTCAATCGCTTTTCCCTGAATGCTGATTTTGTAAGCAATCATAATTGAAATGCACGGCAGACAGCACAGTATCAATAATACAATAATTCCCATGGCGGAAACTCCCGAACTGCTGATGCCGTCCGAAATCAGATTGCAGACCGCTAAAAAGGGCGCACATAATAATTTATAATAGCGGTAATAATTATCTGAAATCATGCCGTTTTTGGAGAGTATCAGGGCAATTGTCAGAATGAAATAAGGAGCTGAACCCCATAGCCCTAACAAAAACGCTTTTCCAAAATGGAAAGTTTTCTTTGCTTTGCGGTCAATATTCCCGATAGAATAGCCCCCTTGTGCCATCAGTCCGCACAGAATCCCCACTGTACACGCACTGCATAGCATCCTCATGAATGCACTCCCTGAGAAAGACAGTGTCAGATTGACAAAAAGTGTCAATGCTTCCGCCAATAAAGCAAACCCTAATATTTTGATGCAATTTTTCATAGATGACCTCATTTGAAAAAAATCCATATTTTTCCATGTATCATGCTCCCGAAAGACCACATAATGAAATTGTCAGCAAATCAAGAAAGGAGCTTGCAGTATGGATAATAATATCATTGAAAATATGATGGAAAATATGGGTATGGAAAATACCAGTTCTGAAAATTCAGAAACTCAAAATTCCTGTATGGAGGAAATTCAGCACACGACGGAAAACCCTGTTGAAAACGTCCTGAGCGGATTTTACAAGAATGCTTGTGTCGGGGCATCCAGTCTGAGTACCCTCTTGCAGGAAGTGGAAAATATGAAATTACGCCGTGAACTCTTTACACAGCGTAATTATTACGAAGACCAGAAGCGAGACATTAAACAGCAGATGGCAGAAATTTTTCTCGAACCCCT
This sequence comes from Ruminococcus sp. UBA3855, assembly GCA_002392545.1. Lineage (GTDB taxonomy): Bacteria > Bacillota > Clostridia > Oscillospirales > Ruminococcaceae > UBA3855. Next base: position 19,854 of record DGHF01000157.1, on the reverse strand, counting down.
TGAAAACGGGAAAATGGCGACTTTTTACAGTGATATGATTGTGAAGATGAAGGCGAAAACCGGAATGACCACTGAAAAAGCTGCAAAATTAGCTGTTGAAGGGACTAACATGGGAATGGTGCAGTTGCATCAGCTTTTGAACCACAACCCGAATATTCCGTCTGAATTAAAGGCGCAGGGTGAGAAAATTATTGCCCACGAAAAAGAATACCTCGACAGAATTACACCATATCTCTAAGGGAGTGAATCACCATGCAGAAAGAAATCATCCGCATTTACAGCCCTCATGAATACCACAGAATTCCGCTCGAAGCCGACGACACCGCCCCGATTAAAATTTATATTCCGTCTTCTTTGTCCGCATCTCGGCAGAGCGCACAAATGCCATAAAGCACCGTCTTTGACTGGTCTATCTGGAAACCGTGATGTTCTAAAATATGTTCTTCCAGTCCGGCTAAATGCTCACAGGTCACATGATAGAGCTTTCCGCACTCGGTGCATTTCAAGTGAAAGTGTTTACTGCATTCATGCTGGTGGGGGAGATACTCATAACAAGCGCAGGTGCGGGAATCAATGGTATATTTCCGTAATGTCCCATCCGTGACAAGCTGGTCAAGAAAGCGGTAAATTGTCGCAGTCCCGATATGAATACCGTCCGTTTCCAGATGATGGGACAATTCCTGCGCTGTGATGTGTTCGCCGGAATGTTCAATCAGATACTGCATAATCTGTTCTTTTTGCTTGGTTTTGTAACTGCCTGACGATTTCATGAAATATCCTCCTTTTCAGCGATTTTTCGGCAATACGACAACGCTGTAATTCCCTACTTCCTCGTGTCTGAGCTTCACGAGGTCTTTTTCATATCTGGTGTTGCTTGTCCACGAATTGGGGTCATTGAAATAATAATACGTATCATCATAACCAGTCAGTACTAAACAATGTTCATTGGATTTCCAGAAATACCATTCATCCGTTTTTCCGCCCTTGTCGTCTTTGAGATACCAGCCGATACTTTCAAACGTTGGGGACATATCAATTGTCGCCCATACCAAAACCGGAATCCCTTGGGAAATATAATTTTCCAGTTCGTCAAGGGGCTTGTCTGTCACGTCAACTGCTTCATATCCCTCTGGTAAATACAGATTCATCAGGTTGACGATGACAGGCGCAAAACATCCGAAACTGGAAGACAATGACGGATGTCCGATAAATGCCTGTGAAGGATGCTTTGCGCACGTTTCACCGTCAATTTCTTCTGGTTTGTCACAGCGGACATTCACTATCAGTCCGCCCATTGGCACTTCTTCGGGACAATAATAATCAAGAACCATTTTGGCACTGACCAGTTCACAGCCTGTCGGCATTCCCAAATCTCTTTGCGCATAATAGGGCACATCCAGAACCATCATTTTCGGTTCGGGAAATACTGCTTCGGTGAAGGCTTCTGTTGTTTCTTCCGTGGGGGCTTCGGTAGTGGGTTCGGTGAGTGTTTCAGCGACGGATTCAGAAGAGGCAGAAAAAAATTTCTGCGGTTCTCCCTCAACAGATGCCTGAATGGTTTTCGATGCCGGTTGAAAATCCTTTGCCGAGGTGTAATGCATGACAGCCCCCGGAATGGAAAGCATGAGCGTGCCGGCGGCACAGGTGAAAGCGATTTCTACAAATTTCCGCATTCCTTGCAAAATAGGATGCACAAATATTCCTCCCTTATGATTTTACTATCTCAATCATACTACAAACTTCAAAATTTGTCAAGTTGCAATTGACAAATTCGTTGCAATATGTTACAATAAAAATAAGGAAATTATAAACGGAGGTTTAATCCAAAATGGAATACTGGGATATTTACGACAGCAACAAACAGCGCACAGGGCGCATCATGCAGAGAAATGACTTTACTATGAAAGAAGGAGATTATCATTTGACTGTCCTCGGAGTTATCCGCAGAACAGACGGGAAATATCTCATCACCCAAAGGGCATTAAATAAGCACTGGGCTGCCGGATGGTGGGAAGTTTCCGGCGGTGGGGTCATGGCTGGCGAAGAGTCCGCCGATGCTGTCCGCCGTGAAGTACTGGAAGAAACTGGTCTTGATGTTGCCAATGCCAAAGAAGGCGGTTATATGTTCAGCTATCACCGTGAGAGCGAGGGAGACAATTATTTTGTCGATATTTACCGCTTTACCATGGATTTTGAAGAATCGGACGTCAAACCGCAGTTCACCGAAATGCAGGGGTTCAAATTGGCGGAAAAATCCGAAATCGAGGAGCTTGCCAGACAGGGGATTTTCCTGCATTATGACAGTATCAAGGCGGTTTTTGAATAATCATAAAAGGGGGCTTTTTTATGGAGAATTTTTCACATGCAAGTGAGATTCTGAAAATGAATATCCGTGAACTCATTGACCGTGCAGAACATCCGGAAAAAATGATTCGTCAGATTCTCCGTGATTTGGAACAGGAATTACAGCATTCCATGCAGGAACTCAGCAAAGTGAATTTTATCAGCCAGAATGCCGAAAAAGAACTTGCAGAAGCTAAGAGAAAATCTGCCCAGTGTGAAGAAACTGCTAAAAATGCCCTGATTCAGGGGAATTCTGATTCTGCCCGAGATGCCATGATGCAGAAAGTCAGCGCAGATGAAGATATTTCCTCCTGTAAAGAAGCATTGGAGAGCGTTTCTGCACAGATTCCCTCATTGACTGCACAAGTCAATGCCCTCCGCTCCAAAATCAAGGAGGCAAGAGCCTGTCAGGCTACTTTGACAGATGCAAAAGTCAATTCTGAACTCGAAAAGCTCATGCAGGAAATCAACGACAAAAAAGGAGAATAATATCATGAATACAGGCTATCAGGCAACTGAACAATTTTTTAAAGATGTCAACTGGAAATATGAAACCGCTGAAAATGTATTTCATTGTGTCGTAGAATTGGAAAGCGGAGAATGTGCCAGTGTCCACGTTGATACCAGCGATAATACAATTATTGTATTCACTGCGTTACAGCATGAAATCAATGAAAAAATGTTCGATAAGGTGTTAAGGATGCTGAATATTATCAATATGGCTAGCCCCGTGGGAAGTCTTTTCTTGGATGAAGAAACAAAATTGATTTTGTGCCGTTTTGGGCAGGTGTACAGCAGTCAGAATATGACAGCCGACGACATCGGCGCACAAGTCAGCTATACTATAGATACTGTCGAACTCATCAGCAAATTTTTGCCAAAATTGGAGGACGGTACATATCAACCCGAAGAAGTGGCTCTGATGGTGATTGACCCACAGGAAACAAAGGAATAATTTTATCAAAAAGGGTCTTGCCTTGTTGCAAGGCTCTTTTGTGCTTGAAAGGAGGGTTTTGATGCGGAATCGTGCTTACAGGAGACACCAGAGAGAACGAAAAAGAAAACAAATGATAAAATTAGATGAAATTTGTCATCATTATCCCTACCCGTCCCATCCAATGTGTATGGATGAACATGGTAAACGGACATATCATTTTCCATGGGATGAAAACCCCATCCTTTACTATAAGAGAGCATACAGGAGTCACGGCAGAGGAGATGCTTCCGGTTATCTAAAAAAAGTTTCCAACCGGAAAATCCGGAAAAGCTGGAATTTTAAACTGAGAGGTTCGAATTATAAGAAAGTCTATGATTATTGGTGGATGATGTATTAAATTGCTAAATATGCTGTTTTTCGCTTGACATTTCCTAAAAATGTGCTATAATAAAAATAGCTGTTTCCTGTGCATATTCCGGCACTGTTCCGGTATACTGAAATTAGCAGTATGCACGAAAGGAGCAGAAAAATCATGTCAGACCGTAATCTTGGGGAATACCATCCGCCGGAAGATATTCCCGAACCAGCAGAGGAAACGGAAAAAATCGTGGAGAAAAGCGAAATCATTCCGGCGATTTCGTCCGCTGATGCCAAACATCTCATTCACTGTTTAACCATTATCGGGCAGGTGGAGGGACATTTCGAACTCTCCGCACAAAATAAAACCACTAAATATGAACACATCATTCCGGCGTTAGTCGCCATTGAACAAGACAGAAGCATTGAGGGGCTTTTAATTATTTTGAATACCGTCGGCGGAGATGTTGAGGCAGGGCTTGCTATTGCGGAATTGATTTCCGGCATGAAAACTCCGACAGTCTCCCTTGTGGTGGGGGGCGGTCATTCGATTGGTGTACCGTTGGCAGTGAGTGCGAAGCAGTCATATATTGTGCCGTCGGCATCGATGACGATTCACCCCGTCCGCATGAATGGGATGATGTTAGGCGTTCCGCAGAGTCTGAGCTATATTGACCGCATTCAGGACAGAATCATTGATTTTGTGCTGAGGGAAAGCAAAGTCTCTGAACAGGAATTCCGTGGGCTGATGATGAATACAACAGAGTTAGCGACTGACGTTGGCTCGGTGGTGTCCGGTGAACAGGCGGTGAAACTGGGATTGATTGACCGTCTCGGCAGTTTAAGTGATGCTATGCAGGGGCTGTATGATTTGATTGAATCTACCCCGAAACGTTACCCCGATTGAAAACAATGAGCCGGTTTTTTACGGCTCTTTACATATAGAGAAATACATAAAAAGAGAAAAAGGAGATACTTATTTATGACGTTATTGGATGCGATTTTGATGGGAATTGTTCAGGGCTTGACGGAATTTTTACCGGTTTCAAGTTCGGGACATCTGATGCTTTATACTCACATTTCAGGCAATGCCGGAGAGGAAAATAATTTTCTTTTTTCCGCCTTCCTGCATTTAGGGACATTGCTGGCGGTATGTATCGCTTTCAAAAGTACGGTTGTTGCTTTGGCGAAGGAAGGCGGTGCAATGGTGAAAGACCTTTTCACCGGACAGCTTTTCAAGAAGGGCTTAGGCAATCCGGAACGGAATATGCTTTACATGATGATAGTTTCCCTCGTGGTGTTAGTGCCATTTTATTTTATCCGTGATTTCATTGAGGGAGTGGCGGAAAAATACTTGATTGCATTAGGATGCTTTTTCCTGTACACAAGCGTGATTTTGTTTTTATCGGACAGAGTAAAGGACGAAAAAACTGTCAAAACTCCTGCTGACATTAGTTGGAAAGATGCTTTAATTGTAGGATTATTTCAGGCGGTTGCATTGCTTCCGGGGGTATCCAGAAGCGGTTCAACTATTTGCGGTGGTTTATTTATCGGCATGAATCGTGATACCGCTGTCAAGTATTCGTTCATGCTGGGAATTCCCACCATTTTAGCCGGATGTCTGGTTGAAATCAAAGACGCAGCGGATGCAAACGCTCTTTCTATGGAACAGTTTCCTTTGTTTGTGGTGGGCTTCATTGTGTCCGCAGTTGTGGGCATTGGAGCTATCAAAATGGTAGATTTATTAGTCAAGTCGAATAAATTCAAATATTTTGCAATTTATACCCTGATTCTGGGTCTTGTCGTAGCAGGTTACGGCATCTTCGAGATGGTACACTGATTTTGTCGTGAAAGGAGTATGTTTTGGCTGAAGATAAAAATAAAAACTCTGGTACAAAAAAGGCATCCTCCAAAAATAATAATTCCCCTCCACGTCCAAAAGAGAGTGCTCCCTCAAAAGAGAAAGCACCATCACGGAATGAAACCCCAAATCAGCACGTTGCAATTGTATTATTTTCCGTAGCTGTATTGTTGTTACTGCTGGCATTGATACAGGGAAGCAGTGGCTGGCTTGTGATTCACCGAATTGTCAAGGGGCTTTTTGGGTGGTCGCTCCTGATTATTGCACCTGCGCTCTGTTATGTTGCTATCATGGTGGACAAGGACGAGACCAAACAGAAAATTTGGAATCGCAGCACCTATGTGATATGGGCGACAGCGTTTTTGAGTGCGTTTCTGGAAACCATGTTCGGGGGCGGACGGTTGCAGGAATGCAATTTTGGGGAGGCTATCAAGCTATTGTATGAAAAAGGACAGACTTGGAGCAGTGGCGGAGTTTTGAGTATTATCGTGTACCCTTTACAATTGATATTGGGAGATGTCGGCTCAAAAATTACAATCTGCCTGATGCTGTTCATGTGTGTGATGTTTGCGACAAAGAAAAGTCTTTCAGATTTGATAGATTGGGTGAGTGCGCCGTTTCTGCGGATGCATCAGGCAATTCAGGAAGCAAGGGGGGACATTCCCTTTGAAGAAGATTATGAGTATGAAGATTATGACGATTATGATGACGAAGACTTGATAGAACCATCTTCAGAACTTGACGAAATTCCCTATTTTCAGAATGCGCCTGAACCAGTCGAAGAACCTCAGCCCGAACCTGAACCCGTTCAGGATGAATTGCTTGACGTTTCGTTTACAAGGGAAGTTCCGCAATCAGACCCGAACAGCATTGACATTCCCATTGATGTGCCAATCACCTCCGAACCTGTCGTGAAGTCTTCCAAATCGGTCAAAAATGATATACCAGTTGCACAGGATGAAGAACTTGACGAGTTAATCCAGAAAGCAACCGCCAAGCCGAAAAAGAAAACCAAAAAAGAGGAAAAACAGGAAACTGTCAATCAAATTGAACAGGAAGCCAAAAAAACAAAATCTGTTTCCTCTGACCGTCCCTATCAGTTACCGCCGATTCAATTTTTAAATCGTGGGAAATCCAATGCCAATGACCCAAAAACCAAAAGCGAAATCCGTGAAAAAGCTGATATTTTGCATGATGTTCTGGGGAGTTTCAACGTAGAAGCGAAAATTACCGACATTGCAAGAGGACCTTCTGTTACTCGTTACGAGGTACAGCCCGCCGCAGGTGTGAAAGTTTCTCGTGTCACAAGCCTTGCAAATGACATTGCTTTGAATTTCGCCGCTGATGGGGTGCGTATTGAAGCACCTGTTCCGGGGAAACCTGCAATCGGAATTGAAGTCCCGAACGAAACAAGAGATACAGTTTCCCTGCGTGAATTGCTGGAGTCCAAAGAGTTCATGGAATCCAAAAGTAAACTGACATTCGGAGTTGGCAAGGATATTGCCGGAAATACCATTATTGGCGACATTGCCAAAATGCCACATATGATTATTGCAGGGGCGACAGGCTCAGGAAAATCTGTCTGCACGAATTCGATTATCATGAGCATTTTATATCATGCCTCGCCGGAGGAAGTACGGCTGATTCTGATTGACCCCAAAATTGTGGAATTTCGAGTATATGACGGCATTCCCCATTTATTGATACCAGTCGTCACCGACCCCAAAAAAGCCGCCGGCGCATTGGGCTGGGCGGTGCAGGAAATGTTGAAACGCTATGATATTTTCGCTGAACATAGCGTTCGAAATCTGGAAGAATATAATCAGCTCTGCAAACGAAATAAATCTTTGCAGAAAATGCCACAAATTTTAATTTGTATTGATGAGCTGGCGGAATTGATGATGACCGCTTCCAAAGAAGTAGAAGATTCCATTTGCCGTCTGGCACAGCTGGCAAGAGCTGCCGGAATGCATTTGATTATTGCAACCCAGAGACCGACGGCGAATATTATCACTGGTTTGATTAAAGCCAATATCCCAAGCAGAATTGCACTTTCTGTCAAGTCACAGATTGATTCAAGGGTTATCCTTGATATGAGCGGAGCAGAAACATTATTAGGCAACGGCGATATGCTGTATTTACCAAATGGACAGCCGAAGCCCGTCAGAGTGCAGGGCTGTTATGTTTCTACTAGTGAAATTGAAAAAGTTGTCAAGTTCATCAAGTCGCAGTCTGTCAGCGAATATGATGAAGCCATCATGGAAGAAGTTGACAAACTCACAGTCACCACTTCCACGGATGAAAAGGCGCAGGGAAATAATAGCTCTGATTCTGAGGGAAATGAAGATGCTGATTTGATTGAACAGGCGATTGAAGTTGTGGTATATGCCGGACAGGCTTCTACCAGCAATTTACAAAGACGTTTGCGGTTAGGTTACGGACGTGCCGCACGTATCATGGACGAACTCGAAAAAATGGGAATTATCGGCGCATATGAGGGCGCAAAGCCCCGACGTGTTCTCATGACAAAAGAACAGCTTGACGAACGAAAATTGAAAAAAATGAAATCATAGAAAGGGTGATTGCTGTGGCTGGAAAGCCTAAAAAGAACACAACTCCAAATCAGGGAAATTCTAAAAATAACATTATTTATGCAATTGTGGTTATTGTCTTGTGTGCGGTCGCCCTTTTTGCTGGTCGTCAGGAACAGCAACAACAGGAACAGACAAACAGCCTGCAAATTTTCGACGGCGAAATCCCACAAAATGATAATTTTACCATTTCTGATGCAGAATTTCAGGTGCATATGATTGATGTCGGACAAGGTGACAGCATTCTTGTCATGGCGGATGGTCAGGCAATGCTCATTGATGCGGCGGAATCGAAAGCAAGTTCGGCAATTATCAGCTATTTACAGGCGCAGAACGTCACAGAATTGGAATACGCTGTGGCAACTCATTTACATGCTGACCATATCGGCGGTTATCCGAAAGTCATGGGAGCTGTCAAGCCAAAAAATGTGATTGAATCCATCTGTCCTGAATCCATCCTGCCAACGACACAGACCTATGAAAAATATCTGAAAGCTATTGAGGAAAGCGGTGCAAAATATCAGGCTCTCAAAGCCGGAGATACATTCACGTTAGGGAATGCAAGTATCACGGTATTAGCCCCCATTTCTGAACACGCTTCCAGCCTGAATAATACGTCACTGGTTTTGCGTGTGCAGTATGATGATGTAGTGTGCATTTTCACCGGAGATATGGAACTCCCCGAAGAAAAAACGCTGGTCGCATCCAGTGTGGAAATGCCCGAAAATTTCCTGAAAGCCGATTTCCTGAAAGCCGGTCATCATGGAAGTGATACCTCTTCCGGTGCGGATTTTCTCGCAAAGGTTCAACCGGAATATGTCGGGATTTCCTGCGGAGTCGACAACAAATATGGTCATCCGGCACAAAGCACCCTTGAACATCTGAAGGCTTACACGGATGAGGTACATATTACCGCCGAAGAAGGCGACATTGTATTTTTGTATGATGCCGACACCAGACAAAAGAAAATTGTCACTTCCGGAAAAGGTGAATAAGGATGAGGAGAACAATCGGTAAAAAAATTACTAAAATCATAATTGGAATTGCATTGCTGTGCGGGGGTATCATTATGCTTATATTCGGGATAATGAATATAGCTGTTCCAAAATCCATCACAATACTGTTTTGCATTGGGTGCTTTGTATCAGCCGGTGTGAATCTCTGCAATTATAGAAAGGTGAAAAACCAACAGAATGGCGAATAGCGATTTATCATAGAAAAATATAGAACGGGGCGTGGATTGATGAAATATAGTATTGACCGATTCGAGGGGGAATGCGCTGTCCTTGAAAAAGAGGACGGAACTTTCCTGAATGTCCTTCATAAATTTTTACCTGAAAATGCCAGAGAGGGAGATTTGATTCAATGGGATGGCACTGTATGGGTTGTTTGTATGGAACAGACCATGAGCCGGAGAGAAGCCTTGTTAGCATATCGGCGGAAATTACTGGAGGGGAATTCATGAGCGTGGTCATTATCGGCGGAGGGGCATCAGGATGTTTTTCAGCGGTGCAGTGCGCCGGAATGGGAAAGAAAGTCATTCTCATTGAAAAAAATAACCGCCTAGGTAAAAAACTCCGCATTACCGGAAAAGGTCGCTGTAATTTAACAAACAACTGCGACACGGACACCCTCATGAAAAATATTCCAAGGAATGGAAGATTTTTATACAGTGCGTTTGCTTCTTTCAATTCTCAGGATATTATGAACTATTTCGAGAATTTAGGAGTGAGACTCAAAACTGAACGAGGAAACAGGGTTTTCCCTGTGAGTGACCAAGCGAATGAAATCGCTGAAACCCTTGCAAGCGAAATGAAACGGCTGAATGTGGAAATTGTTCATGATACAGTCACGGAAATCATGGTGGAAAATGGTGTCTGTCGGGGCGTGAAATGTGGCAGTCGTGAGATATTGGCGGATAGTGTCATTTTGTGCGCCGGCGGTTCAACATATCCGGCGACTGGTTCAGACGGCGGAGGTTTCCGCCTTGCGGAACAGGCAGGGCATACCATCACACCATTGAAGCCGTCACTTGTTCCGCTGGAAACGTTAGAGAGGGATTGTGCTGAAATGATGGGTATTTCCCTGAAAAATGTTACCTTGACCCTGAAACGGAACGGAAAAACTGTTTACAGCGAACTGGGCGAAATGCTGTTTACACATTTCGGTGTGTCAGGTCCTTTGGTGCTGAGTGCTTCGGCGCATATGGAAGGAGAGGGGACTTTTACACTCCATATTGATATGAAACCGGCATTGACCCCTGAACAATTAGACCAACGCATACAGAGGGAAATTTCAGGCGCATTAAATAAAGAATTGCCCTCGTTATTAAGAAAATTAGTTCCTTCCAATATGGTGATGCCGTTAATTGGGCGGTGCGGAATCAATCCACATACGAAAGCAAATTCCCTCACGAAAGCAAACCGCCTGAAACTTGTGAAGGAATTAAAAGATTTCGCTTTTACTGTCCGTGGTACTCGCCCGATGGAAGAGGGCATTATTACAAGGGGCGGAGTGCTCTGTAAAGAGGTCAGCCCGAATACCATGGAATCTAAAAAAATAAAAGGTCTTTATTTTGCCGGAGAAGTGCTTGACTGTGATGCCTATACAGGCGGATTCAATTTACAGATTGCATGGTCGACAGCTTATCTTGCTTCGGTAAATTGTCAAGGCTGAAAGGGAGAGAATTTTTTATGAAAACAGTTAATATTGCAATTGATGGCCCTAGCGGTGCAGGGAAAAGCAGTATTTCAAAGGCAGTCGCCGGAGATTTAGGGTTTATTCATGTGGATACTGGTGCAATGTATCGGGCGATTGGCTTGTTTGCAATCCGGAATCAATGTCTTGAGCCGGAACAGATTGCTGAAAAAATCAGAGAAGTGCAGGTGGAATTGAAATTTATCGGCGGTTCACAGCGTGTCATATTATGCGGTGAGGATGTGACGGATTATATCAGAAGTCCGGAAGTTTCTATGTCAGCTTCGAAAGTTTCGGCTGTTCCGGAGGTTCGGGCACATCTGCTGGATTTGCAGAAAAAAATTGCATCTGAAAATAATATCATCATGGACGGTCGGGACATCGGCTCTGTGGTACTGCCACACGCAGACCTGAAAATTTTTCTGACGGCATCGGCGGAAGAACGTGCAAGCCGTCGTTATCTCGAACTGAAAGAAAAACCCGACTGTCCTACATATGAAGAAGTGCTGAACGACATCCGCAAACGTGATGACAACGATATGCACAGAGAAATTGCTCCCCTCAAACAGGCGGAAGATGCTGTTCTGGTGGATTCTTCAAAAATGGGATTCAATGAAGTAGTGGAGAAAATTACAGCGTTAATCCATGAAAAGCTGGATTGAAAGGAGAAACTTTGTTTTATTATTTTATAGTGGGGCTTTGTGGGATTTTCCTTCGGATTTGGTTCAACCTGAAAATTGAAGGGCGGGAAAACATTCCAAAAGGGAAGAATTTCGTTTATGCATCGAATCACCGTAGTTATGCAGACCCTGTTCTGATTGCCATGGCAGGAAAAGGGCGGTTTGGATTTATGGCGAAAGCGGAGTTATTCGAAAAGCCTGCATTTGCATGGCTCATCCGGAATTTGGGTGCATTTCCTGTGGAGCGTGGAAAGGGCGACAGTGAAGCCATTGACAGGGCGATTACTACCGTTAAGGAAGAGCATAAAAATTTACTGATTTTTCCGGAGGGCACACGAAGCAAGGACGGACGTGTCGGAAAAGGGAAAACAGGCGTTGCACTGGTTGCCTCGAAAGCCGGAGCAGATGTCATTCCTGTTGGTATCAGCTTTGAGGGCGAAAAACTGCATTTCCGCAGTAAAATTATTGTCAGAATTGGTAAGCCCATTCCGGCAGGAACTTTGGCAATTGACCCGAATCTTTCCGACCGTGATTTACTGCGTAAACTCAGAAAGGACGTTATGCCCCCCATTATGGACAGCATTCACGAGCTTGTGGATGAACCGCCCGAACTGCCTTTGAATCAAAATGAAACGGAGGAAACATAAATGCCGGAAATTACAGTTTCAAAATCTGCTGGGTTCTGTTTCGGTGTTGACAGAGCCGTACAGATGGTATATCAGGCACTGGATGAGGGGAAGCCAGTGGCAACTTTAGGACCTATTATTCATAATCAGGATGTTGTGAATGATATGGTTGCAAGAGGTGCAAGAATCATTGAAGAAGTTTCCGAACTCAGGGAAGGGGAATATGTTGTGATTCGTTCCCATGGAGTCGGTCGGAAAGTTTATGATGAAATCGCTGAAAAAGGAAACCCCATCATTGATGCAACCTGTCCGTTTGTGGCGAGAATTCATAAAATCGCCAAGGAAAAAACAGCGGAGGGTTACACCGTCCTCATTGCCGGAGATGAATCACATCCGGAAGTGCAGGGAATTGTTGGTCATTGTGACGAAAATTATTTTGTATTTAAAGATAATTTTGTGCTTAACGCTTATTTTCAAGAGAATTCTCAAAAAAGGCTTGCAATTCTGGCACAGACGACGTATAATAATATAATATGGGGAGAGTGTTTAAAGGTTCTTCCTAAGGATGACCCGAATGTTGTTGTATATGACACAATTTGTACTGCAACGGCACAGAGACAGGCAGACAGCGCAGAGCTTGCAAGACAATCTGACTTGATGATTGTCATTGGCGGAAAACATAGTTCCAACACAGTAAAGCTGTATGACATCTGCTCTGGCTATTGCAGAACGTACCATATAGAGAATGCGGACGAGCTTGACACTTTAGACCTATCAGATGCTGAGAAAATCGGCATTACGGCTGGTGCTTCCACACCTGCTCATATCATTAAGGAGGTAGTTAATACTATGGAAGAAATTCTGAAACAGGATGCGAACGAGGAAGAGGTTGATTTTGCACAGGCGGTCGAGGAGACTTTGAAAAAACTGCACAACGGTGACCGTGTCAAGGGCACAGTAATGCAGGTAAAGCCCAGTGAGGTTCTTGTTGACCTTGGTGTAAAGCAGACTGGTTTTGTTCCGGCTGATGAGCTGAGCAGTGACCCGACAAAGAATAACCCTGCTGAACTCGTAAAGGAAGGCGACGTTCTGGATTTGGTTGTCACTAAGGTAAATGACCAAGAAGGTTATATTACTCTTTCTAAGAAGAGAGTTGACGAACAGGCTGGCATTGACAAGGTTATCAAGGCTAAGGAAGAAAACACTATTCTGGAAGGTGTTGTTTCTGGTGCTGTCAAGGGCGGTATCAATGTTTATTATGAGGGTGTTCGTGTATTCATTCCGGCATCCCAGACAGGTCAGCCCAGAGATGCTGAGCTTGAAAAGATGAAGGGCGAAACAGTCAAGTTTGTCATTATTGAAGCTCCTGAAGCTCGCAAGAAGAGCGCAGTCGGTTCTATCAAGAAGGTAAGCCAGAAGGAAAAGGAAGCTGCTAAGGCAAAGTTCTGGGAAACTGCTGAAGTTGGCAAGGAGTACGAGGGCGCAGTTAAGAGCCTGACAAGCTATGGTGCATTCGTTGACCTCGGCGGTATTGATGGTATGGTTCATATCTCTGAACTGTCTTGGAATCGCATCAAGCACCCGAAGGAAGTTGTTGCTGTCGGCGACGTTCTGAAGGTTTACATCAAGTCTCTGGACGAAGAGAATGACCGCATTTCCCTCGGCTACAAGAAGGCTGAAGACAATCCGTGGGAGAAGTTCAAGAAGGAATATCAGGTTGGCGATATTGTAGATGCTAAGATTGTTTCTATTACATCTTTCGGCGCATTTGCACAGATTGTTGACGGCGTGGATGGTCTGATTCACATTTCTCAGCTGGCTGACCGCCGTGTTGAGAATGTCAAGGATGTTGTTGCTGTCGGCGACGAAGTTCAGGCAAAAATCACCAGCATTGACCTTGACAACAAGCGTATTTCCCTTTCCATCAGAGAAGCTCTCGAAGAGACTGATTATGATGACGAGGACGAAGACGAAGACTAATTTCTGATTCATCCAAAGGCACTGTTTGAATAACAGTGCCTTTTTTGTGACTTATCACCAAAACTAAGGCTTGAATTTGCACAATGTGACGAAATTCACCACATTGACAAAACATTCACAATTTCCGCTTGCATATCGGGAATCGCTATGCTATAATGAGAATGTGCCGACTGGTTTTGACTGGCTGGCAATGAATCGGAATGGAGATGAAATTATGAGAAAAACAAAAATTGTGTGTACCATCGGACCTGCGACGGATGATGAAAATGTCCTCCGTGCCATGATGCTTGCCGGAATGAATGTGGCAAGATTCAACTTTTCCCACGGGGATTACGAAACTCATAAAAAACGCTTTGAACAGGTAACAAGACTGCGTGAAGAACTTGGTCTGCCCATCGCAACCATGCTTGACACCAAAGGACCGGAAGTCCGTCTTCGTCGTTTCGAAAATGATGAACCTGTCGAAATCAAGGACGGCGACACCTATACCCTCACTACAAAAGACGTTCCCTGTACTGCCGAAATCGGAAGTGTGACATTTGAGCGACTTCCTCAGGATGTTACCCCTGGAACAAGAATTCTTATCAATGACGGTGCTGTTGAGATGGTCGCCGAAAAAACCACACGGACTGATATTGTTTGCAGAATCATCCACGGGGGCAAACTTTCCAACAACAAGGGAATCAATGTTCCGGGGGTTCGGCTCTCTATGCCATATCTGAGTGATGCAGATATGAGCGACCTCGAATTCGGCGCAAAAATGCGTTATGATTTCATTGCAGCAAGTTTTGTGCGCTCCGCTGCGGATATTATCTATCTGAGAAGATTCACGGAGAGTTTGGGCTGGTTTGATGTGCGTATCATTGCCAAAATTGAAAATATCGACGGCGTTCATAATATTGATGAGATTCTGGAAACAGCTGACGGCATTATGGTTGCCCGTGGTGATATGGGTGTCGAAATTCCGTTCGAACAGATTCCGGCTATCCAGAAAGATTTAATTCAAAAGGGCTATAATGCCGGAAAACAGGTCATCACTGCCACACAGATGCTTGAATCCATGATTACCAATCCTCGCCCGACTCGTGCGGAAATTACTGACGTTGCCAATGCGATTTATGACGGCACAAGTGCAGTTATGCTTTCCGGTGAGACAGCCGCCGGTAAATATCCGGTGGAAGTCGTCCGCACCATGGAGCTGATTGCATCCACCACAGAGGGCAATATTGATTATAAACATGAATTTGCTTCCCGAAAAGAGAATATGAATGCTACAGTTGCGGAGGGCATCGCTCATGCGGCTGTTACCACTGCTCACGACCTCAGCGCAAAGGCGATTATTGCCGTTACCAAACGTGGACAGACTGCCCGACTGATTTCCAAATACCGCCCTGCTGTTCCGATTCTGGCTTGTACAACTGATTCCGCTAACCAGCGGAAAATGAATTTAAGCTGGGGTGTGACTCCTTATGTGATTGACGAGGCAACCGATACAGATACCCTCTTTTCGAATGCCGTTCAGGCTGCAAAAAAACAGGGGCTTGTGGTCGCTGGTGATTTGGTTGTCATCACCGCAGGCGTACCGCTTGGAATTTCCGGCATGACCAACCTCATGAAGGTAGAAATTGTCAACTAATTTTATCGATAATACGATAATAAAAAAGCTCCCCAATTCGGGGAGCTTTTGATTTCATCAAATAATCATAGGATTACAGGAAGTACTTGACACCATTTTCGAAAATATGCTGGTCTTTTTCTCCGGCAACGTTCTTGCAAATGTCTGTTCCTTTACGTTCGGAGTGTCCCATCTTGCCGAGTACACGACCGTCGGGGGAAGTAATGCCCTCAATCGCACACATGGAAGTATTCGGATTATAGCGAATATCCATAGAAGGATTTCCGTTAAGGTCAACGTACTGTGTTGCAATCTGACCATTTCCGGCGAGTCGCTGAATCAGGCTTTCCGGTGCGACGAAACGACCTTCGCCGTGTGAAATCGGGATGGTGTGAATGTCGCCGACATGGGAATCAGCCAGCCACGGCGACTTATTGGATGCAATGCGGGTATTCACCATCATGCTTTGGTGTCTGGAAATAGTGTTGAAAGTCAATGTCGGGGATTCGTCCGTCATATCGACAATTTCGCCGAACGGCACAAGTCCGAGTTTAATCAGGGCTTGGAAACCGTTGCAGATACCCAACATTAAGCCGTCACGCTTCTGGAGTAATTCGTGTACAGCTTCTTTCACTTCGGGATTACGGAAAAATGCTGTGATGAATTTTCCGCTTCCTTCGGGTTCGTCACCGCCAGAGAATCCCCCCGGAATCATGATAATCTGAGAATTTTCGATTTTCTTGACAGCTTCCTTGACAGAGGATTCAATGTCAGAGGCGGAGAGGTTGCGGATGATGAGTGTATCTGCAATTGCTCCGGCTTTTTCGAAAGCTCTTGCGGTATCATATTCGCAGTTCGTCCCCGGAAAGACCGGAATCAATACTCTAGGTCTGGCAACGTGTACAGAGGAAACGTGTCTCTTTTCGGCTTCGAACTTGTAAGCCTGCGGTTTCTCCTTGGTGGTCTTGATACGGCAAGGGAACACGCTTTCGAGCTTTTCTTCCCATAGTCTCTGGAGCGATTCAAGGGAGACGGAATAATCCAGTGTATAAATCTTGTATTCCTTGATGGTCTTACCAATGACGTTTTCACCCTCTTGTGCATCTCCATTCAGTTCAACAATGAATGAGCCGTAGCAGGGCTTGAACAATGTTTCGGGGGAAAGTTTCTCAGTGAAATGGAATCCCAGCTTATTGCCTAAGCACATTTTAGTAATGCCCTCTGCAACACCAGCATAACCAACTGTCCAGACTGCCTTTGCACGACCATCAGCAATGACTTTTTCCATCTTGTCGAAAGTTTCACGGAGACTGTCGAAGTTCGGCAAGCCGTTTTCATCATATTCAGGGGTCAGCAGAATGACTTTATCATCTGCATTCTTGAACTCTGTCGAAACGATGTTTTCAGAATTTGCAGTCGATACCGCAAACGAAACCAGTGTCGGGGGTACGTCGATATGTTCAAACGTGCCGGACATGGAGTCTTTACCGCCGATTGAACCGCATCCCAATTCGAGTTGCGCCTTGTATGCACCCAACAGGGAAGCAAGCGGTTTTCCCCAGCGTTTCGGGTCATTTTGCGTACGCTCAAAATATTCTTGGAACGTCAGCCAGCAATGGGAACGCTGACCGCCTCCGGCAATGACCTTTGCAATGGATTCCACCACAGCCAGCATTGCACCATGATAGGGGCTTTCTGTGCTGATAACCGGATTATAGCCCCATCCCATCAGGGAACAAGTATTTGTTTCGCCCTTCAATACCGGAATTTTCGCAGCCATTGCTTGTGAAGGTGTCATCTGGTAAACTCCGCCGAACGGCATTAAAACAGTCCCTGCGCCAATGGTGGAGTCGAATTTTTCAACAAGCCCTTTCTGTGAGCATACATTCAAATCCGAAACCATGTCATTCCAGCTTTCGGGTGCATCTTTCGGGGTTTCTCTGTTAGAAAATGCCGGTTCTTCAATGGAAACATCAGTATATTTTGTTGCACCGTTGGAGTTGAGGAATTCTCTGGACAGGTCAACAATGGTCTTGCCATTCCATACCATTTTCAGACGAGGTTCATCAACTACATCAGCGACTTTTGTCGCCTGTAAATTTTCTTTTCCGGCTTCTGCAATGAATTTGTCTGCATCTTCCGGCGCAACGACAACAGCCATTCTTTCCTGTGATTCAGAAATAGCAATTTCTGTACCGTCTAAGCCTTCATATTTCTTCGGGACTGCATTCAAATCAATGATTAAACCATCTGTCAGTTCACCGATTGCAACCGATACACCGCCTGCGCCGAAATCGTTGCAACGCTTAATCATTCTGGTGACTTCGGGATTTCTGAACAGTCTCTGCAATTTGCGTTCTTCGGGGGGATTGCCCTTTTGTACTTCTGCGCCACATGACTCCAATGATTCAAGGGTATGAGACTTTGACGAACCTGTTGCACCGCCACAGCCATCACGTCCGGTCTTTCCGCCTAACAGGATAACCACATCACCTGCAACCGGTCTTTCACGGCGGATATTCTCCGCAGGAGCTGCGCCCAATACTGCGCCAATCTCCAGACGCTTTGCAACGTATCCGGAATGATATACTTCTGCTACGTGTCCGGTAGCAAGCCCAATCTGGTTGCCGTAAGAACTGTAACCATTGGCAGCACCTACGGTGATTTTACGCTGAGGGAGCTTTCCTGCAATGGTATCTTCAATTGGTACAAGCGGATTTGCTGCACCAGTTACACGCATCGCCTGATATACATAGGAACGCCCTGACAACGGGTCACGGATTGCACCGCCCAGACAGGTAGCAGCCCCGCCGAACGGTTCAATTTCTGTCGGGTGGTTGTGGGTTTCGTTCTTAAACATCAGAATCCAATCTGCTTCTTCTCCGTCAATATTTGCCTTGATTTTGACAGAACAAGCGTTAATTTCCTCGCTCTCGTCAAGTTCCTGCAATAATCCGTCGGCTTTGAGCTTTCTTGCGCCCATGGTTGCCAAATCCATTAAGGTGAGTGGCTTTTCCTCTCTGCCCAATGCTTTACGGTCTGCAATATACTTGTCATAGGTCTGACGAATATAATCTGTCGGAATGTCAACATTCTTGATATTGGTTAAGAATGTGGTATGACGGCAGTGGTCTGACCAATATGTGTCAATCATTCTGATTTCTGTAATGGTGGGGTCACGCTTTTCCGTATTCCGGAAATAATCCTGACAAAAACGAATGTCATCCAAATCCATTGCAAGACCAAATTCTTTGATAAATGCTTTCAAGCCTAATTCATTCAGACGGATAAAGCCCTCCAACGTTTCAACAGTTGTCGGAACATCATACTTTGTGTCTAAGCTTTCTACCACGTCCAGACTTGCTTCACGGCTTTCGACAGGGTTAATCAAGTACTTTTTGATACGCTCGAAATCCTCGTCTGAAATTCTTCCCGAAATAATATACACCCTTGCATTCCGTACTCTGGGGCGTTCTTTCTGCGTGAGAATCTGAATGCACTGCTCGCAACTGTCGGCTCTCTGGTCAAATTGTCCTGCAAGATACTCCACTGCAAAAATTCTTTCCCCATTTTTGAGGGCGGGGAGGTCGGAATACACCACGTCAACTGCTGGTTCAGAAAATACGGTCGGAACTGCCATTTGAAAATCTTCTTCACTCAGGCGGTCGGCATCATAGCGGTTGAGAATACGAACTTCTGAAACATCCAGTCTCAAAGCGGTGCGCAGGTCACCACAAACGGACTTTGCTTCTGTTGCGTATTCTGGTTTTTTTTCAACATACACACGGAAAACAGCCATTGTTTTGCTCCTTTGCTGATTCTTTTTGATAAATTCCCTGAAAAGGGGTTACTTTCATTGTACCACACTTTCAAGGGGTTGTCAAGTTTCTGTGAGGATTTTCGGGAGAATGCATCGCTTGACAAAAATTTCCTGTTGTGCTATAATGTCTTATGTAAGAATCGGAAAGGATTGATTTTCATGGGAATTGACGAATTCACTCAAAATTTTTTGAAAGACTTACAAATTGTAAAACCCAAAAAGTCCAAATTGATTGACTCAAATCAGATTGACAGCATGGATTTCCCCGAACGAATTCAGACACTGATTCGCCTTGCTTCTGCCTATGACCCCAATAATGCGATTCACGGCGCAAATCGGCACAAATA
>DGHF01000187.1 GCA_002392545.1 Ruminococcus sp. UBA3855 | reverse complement strand
TTCTGATTCTGTTTCAATTTCGGAATATCCATCCAGTTCGCCGGTGAATTTATCCTCCTGTCTTGCGTTGGGGTCGGGGAGTTCGTCCAATGAGGAAATCCCGAACACACGCAAAAATAAAGGCGTTGTTCGGTATCCGATAGGATGCCCCGGGACGTCAATTCTCCCTGCTTCTTCCAATAGCCCCTTATCCACGAGGGAATTGACAACAGAGGAACTGTCAATTCCCCTAATCCGCTCCACAAATCCTTTACTGACTGGCTGATTGTATGCGATAATGGTCAAAGTCTCCATTGCTGCATTGGAAAGCGGCTGCATTCGTTTTTTCTCCATGGCTTCACGGATGACGAATGCAAATTCGGGACGTGTCCCCAACTGCCATGATTTAGAAAAGCGCATCACCTGCAAGGCACTTTCGGTTTTTGTATAGCGTTCCTGCAAATGCTCCATGATGGGGATGAGTTCTTTTTCAGAGATTTTCAAAGTCAAAGCAAGTCGGGACGTTTCCACGGGGTCACCTGATGCAAATAAAACAGCTTCCGCCAGTGTTGTCAAGCGTTCAATTTCCATTTTCCCCCTCCTTCCTGTCACGTATGGTTAGAATGGTATTATCATCATTCAACATAATTCGCCCGAAACGTGTTAATTCCAGCACTGCCAGAAATGTAGCCACTCTTGCGGAACGGTCTGTCAATCCCTCATACAGGGACGAAACCAGCACTTCTTCTCCGTTCCAGAGACGGCGCAGAATATGCACCACTTTTGATGCTACGGAAACTACTTTTTCCTGCATGACGGTATCTGTAATTTTTTTAGAAAGTTCCTCGCTGTTCATGCCGGATTTATCCATATGTGCCCAGATATCAGCCAGACTTTCCACAGTGTGGTGCAGTTTGTAGGTTTGTTTTAGTTTCGGGAATTTCATGGGTTTTCTGACGAAAATATCATCTGCAATGAATTGTTCTCCGAGCATGAAAGCAGCTTTTTTGCAGAGGGCAAATTCAATCAGCGAACCCTGTAATTCCTGTTTTGCACGTTCCGCCTCTTCGGGTCTTGGCAAAAGTGAAACGGTTTTAATATAAACCAGCCTCGCCGCCATTTCCAGAAATTCCCCTGCTAAATCCAGATTCTGCTCTCTTGCCTGCTCCATATATAATAGATACTGTTCCAGCAGTCTGGTAATTTCAATATCATAAATATTGAGCTGATGTTTAGAAATGAGATGCAAAAGCAGGTCAAGCGGTCCTGTGAATACTTCCAGCTGAAATTCAATCTCTTTCATGCCGTCACCGCCGGAATCCAGCTTGTCACAAGCAGAAGCAAATCATAAACTTTCGTATTCAGAAAATACAGCGGATAACTCAAAATTCCTGTCATCATCAGGAGCATGACCGCCCCATAAAAATACCGCTCGTTCTTAATAAACCAGAATGCCGCCTTTTGTGGTAATAAATACGTCATCACTCTTGAGCCGTCTAAAGGCGGTACAGGAATCATATTGAACAGAAACAGATTGATATTGATGACGATAAATTCATAAATCATCCACATGGCATAACCTTTGGTTTGCGGTGACATATATATCATGCCATCATGAATGCCAAAATATTCCTGCCCGTTCAAAAGCTGATAGGCAATCACTGCCAGCAATGCCGCCGCAACATTGGAAAGAGGTCCTGCAATGGCGGTCAGCATCATGCCTTTGCTTGGCTCTTTGAAATTTCTTGGATTCACTGGGACAGGTTTCGCCCACCCGAACCCGAAAAAGAACAACAGCAATGAGCCGAAAAAATCCAGATGTGCCAACGGTGAAAGCGTGAGCCGTCCTTCATTCTTTGCGGTATCATCCCCCAGCTTGTACGCTGAATAAGCATGAGCACATTCATGCAGTGGATTGATGAGCAGAATAATCATCAGCCTTACAAGGTATTGCAGTTTTTCTTCTGTTGATAATGCAAACATCTCATTCCTCCTTATCAAAGCATCAGAACAGTTACCCTTTTATTATACTACAAATGGGAACATTTTGCAAGCTTTTTCTGTAAATTCCGGAAAAATCCTTGCCCTGTATTTTTCCCTGAAAAAATTTTTTGATTTTTTTTCAAAAAAGACTTGCTTTTTTCGGAACATTCTGCTATAATATATAACATAGGTGTTTTTTCACCATGTCGAAGGAGGTGTTTTCAATGGCAAAGTGTGAAATTTGCGGTAAGGGTGTTACTTTCGGTAACAAGGTTTCCCATTCTCATCGTTCGTCCAACAGAACTTGGAAGCCCAATGTTCAGCGTGTCAAGGCAGTTGTGAAGGGCTCTCCGTGCCATATTTATGTATGCTCCAGATGTCTGCGTTCCGGCAAGATTGAACGTGCATAATCATCGGACATATACGGACGACAAACCAATTATGAAAAGGAATCAGGAGCAGCTTTTTAGGTGTGCCCCTGATTTTTTCATCCTTTTTTCGTGAAGGAAATAAAAATATTCTAAAAATAGTGTTGACTTTATGAAAATTTTATGCTATAATGTCTATAACAGTTCGTATTACTGGACTAGTGAAAATATTGAATGAGGTGAATATTTTGGCAGAAATCAAAAGAACCCAAGCTCCTATTACCAATCCGGAGCTGGTGCACGCAATGGACGCTATGAAGGCAGACCGCAACGCCAGAACAGAAACAACTTTCGTGAACACTCTGAAAGCTGGACGTTTTCTCGTTCCGGCAAATATCCAGACTGTTCAGCAGGCACAGGCAAACGCTGACGGCACTGTTGAGCTGAAAGACCAGCCACAGGTACAGTTTATTCTGTTCAACGACAAGGAAGGAAAGCGTTTCTTCCCCCTGTTCACAGATGAATCCGAAATCCAGAAGTGGGATGATAACAAGAATCACCAGAGAGCTGCTATTACTTTCCGTGACCTGTGCCACTTCTTCCAGAGAGATGTCGGCAAAGACCTCGCAGGAGCTGTAATTAACCCCTATGGTCAGAATATCATGATTCCTGTGGAAAGCCTGCTCAGAATGCAGAATACTGAGGCTATCGCCCCTGGTACTAAAATTCAGATTGGCACTCTCAAAGAAGAGCCTACGGAATTGCTGGAAGCTATCTATCCTTTCATTGCTGAAAGCGACAAGGTAGAAAAGGCTTATCTGCGTGTCATGAAGCGTGAGGACAAGCCGAACCCGAATTTCCTGCTTGTGCTGGATGTGGATGTTGTTTCCCTTGGCAATGACGGCATGAAAACCCTCTTTGACGGTATCGCAGAGACTGCAAAGCCCCATCTGCGTGGCGTAGAGCTGGCAATTGTTCCGGCTTCCAATAACTTCGGTGCTGCTGCGCTGAGAGATGCTGAACCCTTCTTTGACAAGAGACATGAAATAACAAGTGTGAAAAAAGTTGTAGATGGACAGGAAGTAGAGGTAGAAACTACAGACTTCCGTCTCTTCAATGCATACAAAAATGGCACACTTACAGCATCCAGCCCCGAATCTGAGTGATACCATCCAACTGGAAATACTGGGTAACAATTGAAATTTTTCAGAAGCCTGTCATTCCTGACAGGCTTTTGTGATGCCATTTTACTGAAAATCTGAACAAATTGTATCATAAATGATACAATTCAACTTGGAAACAACTTTTTCGGTTGACATCTCCGGAAAAATATGGTATACTATGGGAAAGACGGCAGAATATTGCCGATTTTATGGAGCAAACTATCAAACTGGAGGTTACAAGACCAGTCTGCGGAAAATATCTCAGCTCCGGATACTGTGCATATTGCCCCGAATACTGTGCAGCTTTTCGCAGCTGAAGACATTTATGTTTAAAATCGCAAAGGGGTATGACAGTATCTCGAAAACAATCCGGATTCCTGAACCAGTGCTGAAACGACTGGAAACTCTGGCAATGGAAAACAATATTTCCCTGAATCAACTGATTAACCAGTGCATTCGTTTTGCGCTGGAAAATCTTTATATTGAACATGCGGACAGGGAATAACATGGATTTCTGCAAGCGTATCTGCAATCGAAATTAAGTGCAAAAATGCGACTTTTTTGTCATCTTTTTTAAGTCTATCTTTTTTAGAAAGAATCCTGTATAATTAAGGGTAAAGACTTTTATAGAAAGGATGACTTGTCATGCAGGAAAGGAAATTCATCATCCGGAAAAATGCACCAACTGTTTCCAAAACATTCCGCATTCCCATTGAAACAGCGGAAATCCTAGAAAAATTGGCGAAAGAAAACCGTATTTCTGTCAATGCACTTGTGGTACAGTGCATCGTTTTTGCACTGGAAAACCGCACAGAAGAAAAAGAAAAACAGGAAGAATCTTAAATTTTCCGTGAAAACAAAAACAGGCTGTCACTTTCCCCTTGTGACAGCCTGTTTTTTATTCCTTGTCCAGTGACTTGTAATAAAGCAGACAATGACAATATCCCTCAAAATTCGGGTCAGCAATCTGCTCACGGAATTCCTTGCACATGCATTTTGTTTCGGGAGTCCGTGAAAGACGGCAGGGACAATAACCGCCTGTCTGCTTCAATCCGTCTCGGATTTGTTTCACGATTTCGGGATTTTCATTCAGACGTACAGACATTACACACTTGCCCCATGTTTTTTGAAAAGTTCCAATAACGCATCCGTCGGACGGAGACCAATCAATAATTCAAGTGGCTTATTGTTCTTGAAAAGAATCATTGTCGGGATAGAATCCACACGGAACTGCATCGCAAGTTCCCTGTTTTCGTCAACATTGACCTTGCCAATCTGCAAATCAGGATATTTTTCATCCAGCTGATGGAGAATTTCGCCCTGCATCATGCACGGGGCGCACCAGCTCGCCCAAAAATCAACGAGAATGGGCTTTTCGCTCTGAATCGCCGTTTTGAATGAATTTTTGTCAAGGTTCACAATCATGAGAAATCAAGCTCCTTTTTGTTTAGAATCAGACGTGAAATCGTCCTGTTTCTGTATTATACCACAAAATTCATGAAAAAGCAATTGTTTTCTGTGAACATTTTACGAAATTTTCTCAAAAAAAATACCAGCGGACAAATCGCCCGCCAGTATCGGAATATTTTAGGAATCAAAATTATTCAATCACGAAATCAACGGATTCTTCCTCTTCGCCAGCTGCGGTGGCATCATCAGCAGAAGAATCAGCAGAATCAGCAGAATCAGCATCTGCATCAGCGGAAGAATCTGCATCAGCATCAGCATCAGAATCTACAGAATCATCATCAGCACCAGCAACCGGAGTTGCATCATTAGCCATGCCGGAAACTGTAAATGTAACTTCAATCTTCTTCCATTCACCAATTGCAGAACCGTCAATAATCTGCGGTGTGTACTCGTCTGCATCATCTACAATGGGGTTGCCGTCTGCATCATAAATACTGCCTTCTGTGCTTCTTGCATCTCCGGAAGGTGTATCAATGTAGTGGTTGTAGATGTTGGAACGGATACAACCATCTTCGGTAGAGGTGTAATTCTTACCAGTCATCTCAACTTCTTCGCCGTCAATGGTAATCTTGTCAATGGTGATAATTGCATCCGGTGTGAGTTTTTCGCCGTCCTTGATGATAACAGCTGCAAAGCCGATACCGGAAGGAGTATATTCACCATCAACGTCACCTGTTACGTCATAAATAAAGCCTTTTGTATCTGCATTAACAGAAACGGTATAAGTACCATTGCCAGTGATATCAGCAACACCTGCATCATATGCCAGCATGTAACCGCTGTCAGTGGAAGAACCCCAGTATTGAACCCATACCTGACTGTCAGTCATGGCAAGGTAAGCCTGACCGGGCTGAGCATCCACAACATCTTCAAATTCTACATCAGCAGCAGTTGCTTCCACTGCGCTGTCGTCACCTGCTTCAGAATCAGCAGTTTCAGCATCAGAATCTTCAACTTCAGCCTCAGTTTCAGTTGCAGTCTCGTCATCAAACTCAAAATCAACGGAAGAATCACCAGCAGGAGCAACAGAAGATGTTGAACCGCTCTCACTGTTTCCGCCACATGCAACCATTGCACCAGACATCATTAAAGTAGCCATAAGACAGGCAAGATATTTTTTCATTTTCATCATAAATTCCTCTTTTCTGTTTCTGTGCCAGAGCTGAAATTCTGTAACAACTCTGTAAACAAATCATGAACTAATTGATTGACTGAAAATCCGTCATAAATCTGACATATGACCGACTTTCAGTATATCTATCATACACGATTTTCAGAAAAAGTGCAAGATGAAAAATATCCGAACTTTACAAGCACTTTCAAAAGTGATTTGTAAGAAGTTCACAAAATTAACCCTCTTCTAATGTGCAAAGTTCCAAAAAATACTCTTCTGAGAGGTTTTTCGCAGTGGTCAGTTCGTCACAAACCGCCTGCATTTTCTGATAATCGGTACAAATTTCAGGGAAGGTCAACTGTTCTTCTAGTTTCCGAATTGTAACTTCTATCTCTTCAATTTCTTTTTCAAGTTCACGGATTCTGTTTCTTCTTGCGGCATCCGCACTGCGTTGTGCCTTCGACTTGTGAGAGGAAGCAGATTTTTTCTGTTGCTGAGCAAGCTCGAATTGTCTTTGCTGTTCCATTGCAAGGGCAAGGGCTTTCTGCTTGGCTTTTTCGTCAAGATAGGCTTCAAAGCCGTAGGGGTGGAGAATTGCCCCCTCTGGTGTCAGCTCCAGTAACTGCGTTGCAAGACGTTTCAGGAAATAGCGGTCATGCGATACAAATAACAATGTTCCGGTGTAATTGTCAAGGGCTTCTTCCAACACCTCTTTCATGGGTAAATCCAGATGGTTTGTCGGTTCGTCCAGTAACATCACATTGGCGTGTTCCAGCATGAGCAGTGCAAAACAAACTCTTGCACGTTCTCCGCCACTCAAAGCCGAAATGGGCTTGAAAACATCCTCGCCGGTAATGCGCACTTGTCCCAGAATATTCCGGATTTCGCCGTCAAGCATTGCCGGAAAACGGTCATGCAGTTCGTCAATGACGGTATTTAAAGGGTTGAGATTGGTGCTTTCTTGGTCGAAATAGCCTAACTTGATATTTTTATTAAATCTTATGATTCCATTATGTGGGAGAATCCCCAGAATTTCTTTGAGAAGAGTCGATTTTCCGATACCATTCGCCCCGATAATTCCCAATTTTTCGCCACGTCTGACAGCAAATTCTATCTGTTCCATGAGGGTTTTCCGTGCTGTCCCCTCCCCGACTGAAATATCAGCGTTCCGGACTTCGAGAACGTCAAGAGGGGGTTCGACTTCATACGTAAAGGAAAGGGATGCTTTTTTCTGATGGGTGACGGGCTTTTCGATGCGTTCCATTTTGTCAAGCTGTTTTTGTCGGGATTTGGCACTTTTGGAGGTGGATGCACGAGCCATATTTCGGGCGACATAATCCTCTAACTTTGCAATTTCCTTTTGTTGCATATCATATTCTTTCAGCTGACGTTCTACGGATGCTTCTTTCAGGATGGTATATGCAGAATAATTCCCCTTGTATCGGTTCAGTTTTCCCCTCTCAATTTCACAAATGCTGGTACAGAGTTTATCAAGGAAATATCTGTCATGCGACACAATCAAGAGTGCATTCTTTGACCCCTGCAAATATTCTTCCAGCCATTGGATGGTATCAAAATCAAGGTGGTTGGTGGGTTCGTCCAGAATCAACAAATTCGGCGACTCCAATAATAATTTACAAAGTGCAAGCCTTGTCTTTTCACCACCTGAAAATCCTGAAACCGTCCGGTTTAATTCCTCTTCCGTGAATCCCATTCCAAACAAAACCGTCCGGATTTTCACATCAATGTTGTATCCGTCATTCGTCAAGAACCAATTGGAAAGCCTGTCATATTCTGCCGAAACCGAAAGATTCCCCTTTGCAATTTCATTTTCAAGCTCATGCATTTTGGCTTGTGTCTGTAACAATTCCGCAAAGACAGAACGCATTTCTTCCCATATGGTTTTATCTGAATTGAGAGAGGCGGACTGCGCCAGATAGCCGATGCTTGTCTTTGATGCACGGACAATCTGTCCGTCCCCTTCCATAATGTGGTCGGGAAGAATCTGCCCTAACAGAATTTTCAGAAGGGTAGATTTTCCGCATCCATTCGCACCAATCAAACCAATTCTGTCTGTGTCTTCAATCTGTAAGTCAATATTCGATAACAAGGGTACTCCATTATACACCTTATTGACATCAATCGCTTTTAACAGCAAAAAAATTCACTCCTTTAATAGGTAATCATTTCATTGAAAATTTTGATAGCATATTTATCCGTCATGCCGGAAATATAGTCCAGAATCGCCTGCACATAAAGTGTTTCATTTTCGAGATGACCATATATTTTCCGGTTGTGACAGCGTTCGGATTCTTTTTCCATTCCCTGAATTTCCAGCTCGGAATAATGACATAAATGCTGTAACATATCTTTTCCCATGAGGGGAGAAGTCCGGCATAATTTCTGAAGCTGTTCGGGGGTTTTGTCGCCTTCATAGCATGACATAAGCCGTTCAAAAATACTGCGCAGAATCAAACTGACATATTTCCGATAGACTTCATGCTGTGGATTTTTGTAAATATATCTGTAATTGAAATCTTTGATTTCGTTGAGGAGCTGTGTTTTTTCCTCGCTCATATGAATGCTTGTTTCAGGGGTGCTGTGTTCGCAGACACTGATAATGAACGCATGAAGCAGGACTGTGACATTGATTTCACTGAATCCGTACCGGTTGGCAATCTGATAAAGTTCATCAATCTGTCTGGATTCCAAAAAATGCAGACGAAGTGCATCCTCAATATCTCTGCCGAGATAGCCGATTTTGTCGGAGAGCTTTACAACGCATCCTTCCCATGTGTAGGGCTGGAATTGTCCGGCATGCTGGAACTCCTGCAAATCAATATATTCTGTTCGTGGGGAAATTCCCATCTGGTCAACTTCTCCGCAGTGGGAGATAATGCCGTCACGGACTGCATAGGTTAAATTGAGATTCTGATAATTTCCCTGATTATCTTCCAGTAATTCAATATCATCAATCATTCTGAGGCTGTTCCGTTCATGCCAGAATTTGTCAAGTCCATGTTCTTCACGAATTTTGGTCAGTTCAATTTCCCCCTCATGTCCGAACGGAGTATGCCCTAAATCGTGTCCGACTGCTATCGCCCTTGTGAGTTCGGTATTCAAGCCCAGATATCCGGAAATCGTACCGCTGACGGATTCCACATGCTGGACGTGTTCCATTCTGGTACAGATATGGTCATTATCAATATTGAAAAACACCTGTGTTTTGTGCTTTAATCTGCGATACGCTAAAGAATGCAGAATCCTATCAAAATCCCTGTCATAGGGAGAAC
>DGHF01000130.1:14491-28753 GCA_002392545.1 Ruminococcus sp. UBA3855 | reverse complement strand
GCTATCAAGGTGAGATTTGAGAATTGATTGAATTTGTGGTAAATCGAAATTTGTAAGGGAGATCCTCGATATGATAGGCAAAATAATAGGAGTCTTAATAACTGGAGGAGTAGGTACCATTATTGCTGTTATGGGTTGGTTGATCTGGAAAAAAGAAAAACTTTCCCTAATGCATGATTATCATGTCAATAAAGTCTCTGCGGAAAACAAGACGGCGTTTTGTAGGCTGTCAGGAATTGGTCTTATTGTAATAGGAATTGGGTTGCTGATATCTGCGGTAGTACTTTTCGTGACAGATTCTGCTTACAGTTTTCTATGTTTTGCTGTTTGCTTTGTAGTGGGATTAGCCATGTTAATTACTGCTGGCGCAAAGTACAATCGTTAAATTCTGATTTATCTAACTAACAAAAAAGGAGCTGAATCACAATGAATAGTGGAAATGGTGTTGATGGTATGATGTTCACGGAATTGTGTGTATTGGCTCTTTTGTATGCAGTAGGTTATGACACGAAAGAAAAGTATGAAAAATTGCTGGATGATATGTTATTGAGGGATGAATTGACAGATGTTGTATTAGAATTAGAGTCCATGTCAGTCAAGAATGCAACCTTGCATACATTGTCCTTGATGAATGTCAATGCAATTGATACGGAGCTGTTTGGAAAAATGCTCATGAATGCTTGTCAAGAAATGTATCTCAAAGAGCCAATTCACGAATTTGGAAAGCGAATGTATCAATTATGGAATTTAATTCCTTCAGAAATTGGCGAAAATGAACCGTTTTACATTTTGGCATATGCTGACGATTTTTTGCCTTATGATGAAACATCGTGCCGTGAGTTGTACGAAAAAGCATTTAATTACTACATCCGTCATGTTCCTGAATCAGATATTCAGGATATGCAACAATTTGAAAATATCACCCTGACAGGCAGATTGTGCTATTTGTTTATGTGTGTTGAAAGGTATCTTGTTACTTTGTACCCTCAAAAAGACTGGAAACCCATCGCAAAAAGAATGTGGCAATGGACAAATCAGGAATATTGGGAAACTGCATGGGATGTTTACAGCGAAATTGTTCCTGAATTTATCCTCGAATTTGATATCTACGAAGAAACCAATACCAGAGCATATGACGGCAATCTGAAAAAAGAAGATTATGACGAAATTACTGTTTGTTTTAAAGGCATTACAAATGGAAATGCAGATGATGAAATATGTCAGGTTTTCATGATTCCCTCTGATTTTGGGTCTTTATGTGAGTACAGTAGTTTTTCATATGTTGATTCCGGAACTTTGGATTTTCTCAAACAAATGAGAATAATTCTTGAAAAACATCACATTGCATTTCCAGATATGTCTTTTATGGATAATTTTCGTTTTGACAGAAATCACTCCAATGAACGGGAAAAATGGGGAAAACGTGTCAATACTGAATATTTGTCAATCATTTTAAATTCCGATTTATCCAATTAGAAAAGGAGCTGAATCACAATGAACTGGGAAAATAATGTCCGCCGTGTTGTCCCCTATACCCCTGGGGAACAGCCCAAAATTATGGACGTTGTGAAACTCAATACCAATGAAAACCCCTATCCCCCTGCGCCCAATGTGCAGAAAATTCTTGACGATTTTTCCACTGACGAAATGCGTCTGTACCCTGACCCAACGGCACAGATTTTGATTGATGCCTTGGCGGAGCGTTACCATGTCAAGCCCTCACAGGTCTTTGTGGGGGTGGGGTCGGATGACGTCATTTCGATGGCATTTATGACGTTTTTCAATTCTGACAAGCCTGTCCTGTTTCCTGACGTGACCTATTCATTCTATGATGTTTGGGCGGAGGTTTACAGAATCCCATACCAGACCATTCCATTGACAGAAGATTTCCGCATCAATCCAGACGACTACAATCGGGAAAACGGCGGTATCATCTTCCCGAATCCCAATGCCCCGACTGGTGTACTGGAATCTCTGGAAACGATTGAGAAAATTTTACAGGCGAATCCGGATTCTGTCGTGATTGTGGACGAGGCATATATTGACTTTGGCGGGGAAAGCTGTCTTTCGTTGCTGGAGAAGTACGAAAACTTGCTTGTTGTGCAGACGTTTTCAAAAAGCCGTTCCATGGCTGGTATGAGAATCGGCTTTGCAATCGGCAGTGAGAAAATGATAAAGTATCTCAATGACGTGAAATTCTCCGTGAATTCCTACACCATGAACAGAATTACTCTCGTGTGTGGTGCGGAAGCCGTCAGGGATGAAGCCTATTTTCAGGAGACGACACAGAAAATTATTTCCACCAGAGAAGCCACAAAACAGAAACTCTCTGAATTGGGTTTTGTGTTCCCTGATTCAAAAAGCAATTTCATCTTTGCAAGCCACCCCGAACATGATGCAGGTATGATTTTTGAGGAGCTGAAAAAACGGCGTATTTTCGTACGCTATTGGAATAAGCCACGCATTAGCCAGCATTTGAGAATTACCATCGGCACAGATGAGGAAATGAACAAGTTTTTCACGGCTTTGCAGGAGATTATAAAATAAGGGGGCTTGGGGGTAAGCAATGCCCTTGACACAAACGAATGAGAAAAATCTTGTTTTTCGATTTCGTGTGTCAAGGCATTAAGGCATTGCGTCCCCCATTTTAATAAAGGAGGTTATCATGCAAACTGCGACTGTTACCAGAACTTCAAAAGAAACTGATATTACTGTTACCATTTTACCGGAGGACGGCAAAAGAGAAATTTCAACTGGTATTGGATTTTTTGACCATATGCTGACGGCTCTCACTGTTCACAGTCAGATTCCGATGCAGATTCATGCAAAAGGCGATATTTTTGTAGATGCACACCATACTGTGGAAGATACCGGAATCGTGTTAGGGCAGGCACTCGCCAAAGCTTTAGGCGATAAAAGCGGAATTGTCCGTTATGGTTCGGCATATATCCCGATGGATGAATCACTTGCTTTTTGCTGTATGGATATTTGCAACCGTCCGTTTCTGGTCTTCAATGCGGATTTCACCAATCCCATGATTGGCGCATATGACAGCTGTCTAACGGAAGAATTTATGAGGGCATTCGCTTTCAATGCCGGAATTACCTTGCATATTAACATGATGTATGGCAAAAACGACCACCATAAAACAGAAGCCATTTTCAAGGCGGTTGCTCATGCCCTGCGGATTGCATCAGCTCCCACGGGTTCGGGTGAAGCCTTCTCTACGAAAGGAATATTAGGATGATTGCAATTGTTGACTACGGAGCAGGAAATATTTTCAGTGTGAAAAATGCACTGGATTTCCTCGGACTCGAAAACGAATTAACTGACAACCCCGACAAAATCCGTTTTGCTGAAAAAGTCATCCTTCCGGGGGTTGGTGCATTTCCATCAGCTATGAAGATGTTGGAACAGAAAGGGCTTGTCAGTGTCCTGAAAGAGGAAGCACACAAAAAGCCCCTTTTAGGTATCTGCTTGGGGATGCAGATGTTGCTTGACAAAAGCTATGAATTTGAAGAGTGTGACGGCTTGGGGCTGATTTCCGGCACAGTCAACCGGATTGATGCACCGGATTTGATTATTCCGCATATGGGCTGGAATGAATTGCAGATGGGTGTTGAATGCCCTCTATTGAAAAATTTAGGCGATGCGCCGTATGTGTACTTTGTACATTCGTATATGGCGGAATGCAAGGAGGAAAATTTGTCTGCATGGGTCGAATACGGCGGAAAAGTCCCTGCTATGATTTATGACGGAAAATTCGTCTATGGGGCGCAGTTCCACCCTGAAAAGTCCGGAGATGTCGGCTTACAGATTTTAAGGAATTTTGCGGAGCTGTGATTTTCAAAGGAGTTGTTAGTATGAATACGAGAGAATATGCGATTGATATTATCAACGGTATGAGTGAGAAGCAGCTGGAGGCTTTTATTGATTTCATGACAGAATTTTTGGATAGAAATACACTGGCAAGAATTGAAAGCACTGCAATTGCAAGAAATCCAAACCCAAAATGTTATTCCAGCTTTCAGGAAGCCTTGACAGATTTGGAGAATGAAGATGAATAAATACCGACTTGTATTGACACTTGCTTTTAAAAAAGATTTGAAGCGAGTCAAAAAAAGAGGCTATAACCTGAAACTTTTGGAAGAAGTAACCGATACATTGTTGAAGGGTGAAAAACTTCCTGAAAAAAACAGAGACCATGAACTTTCTGGAAATTGGAAAGGGTACAGGGAATGCCATATTCAGTCTGATTGGCTTTTAATTTATCAGATTTTTGAAGATAAATTGATTTTATCCTTGACTGGAACAGGTACTCACAGTGATTTATTTGATGAGTAAGGAGCTGTCAAAAAATGGAAACTACCACTCCAAAATGCCAATGTGGCACGGAAATGAAACCGGCTGATTTTTATTGTGGGATGGCTGGGGCAAGCATTTGCACCAAAGAAAAATATGCTATGAACCGCTATTACAAAGTGAATGCTTGGTACTGTCCGGAATGCGGAAAAGTCGAACTTTACGCAAAACTTCCCAGCAGATTACAAAAATTATAAACCTTTGCACAAGGTCAAGCCCTCCTGAATATTCTGTTAGCATAGAAGTAAAAGAGGCTTGGGGACATTGCCCTCTCGTTGCAATTTTCCCCATTCAGATAAAAGCCTTTTTTGCTCTTGATTACAGATAGGAGGGCTTTTTTTATGAATTACGATTCACCAGACAATTTCGAACGCTGTTCAAACAGTAATGCCGTTCCGGTCAAAGTCAACCGTGTTTTCGACAGCTGTTCCGACAGGGATTGTATTTCCAATGTTCCGGTGATTCTGGACGGCGGAGAACTCCCGAATTCCATTCAGCTTGTCAAATGCAAATGTGTGAGGGTGCAGGATGTCTGCATGAGGTTAGAGCCTGTGCCATTCAACAGGGGATTTTATAACATTGACCTGACCTTTACATTTAGAGTGGAGCTGTTAGCGTATACTCATGCGTGCGATAATCCTACGCTTCTTTGTGGGACGGTCTACGCAAGCAAGAGCTGTATTCTGTACGGCTCAGAATCGAATACACAGACTTTCTCCAGCGACGGCACGAGAGAGGGGAAAATGGATGCCTGCTGTGAAATCGTCAACCTGCCGACTTGCAATGTTCAGGTTGTACCGCCGTTAGCTTTGGAAACGAAAATCGGCACAATCTGCCGTCAATGCGGGCACGACCAGAGACCCAACGAACAGTTTCCGCCAACAGTCAGAACTGTTGTGATGACGTTGGGGCTGTTCTCCGTCATTGAACTGACCAGAATGGTGACTGTTCTTGTACCCACTTATGATTATACCATCCCTGCAAAGGAATGCACCGCTGACACCGAAACACCGTGCGCTGTGTTCGACAAAATGCGCTTCCCGACGGAGGAATTTTCCCCCATGTCTCTCAGTGATGCCGATAACAACAATAACAACAACAATAACCGCCCTGACTGTGGTTGTCAGGGCGATTACCCCCCCAGAATTGCATAACCAAAAGGCTGTTGTACTAAAAAGTGCAACAGCCTTTGTATTGATTGATTCAGAGATTATTCAAAGTGAATGGTGGCATCTGTGAGGAAGTTATTCCTACTTCCGATTTTGATTGCTTTCCACTTTTCTTCTGTACCAGCATAATAAACATCTGTCAGGCTGTTGCAGTAAGAGAAAGCATCACCGCCAATTGATGTTACACTTTCAGGAATATTGACAGAGGGCAGGTTCTTGCATCCAGAAAAAGCATACACCTCAATGCTCGTTACTTTGTTGGGAATATTGACAGCAGTCAAGTTGGTGCATTGTGAAAAAGTATGCTTCTTAATGCTTGTTATCTTTTCGGGGAGACTGACGGCGGTCAGATTGTTACAACTAGTGAAAACAGATTCTCCAATGTTTGTCACACTGTTGGGAATGGTGATAGCGGTCAATTTAGAGCAACCATAAAATGCCCCATCTCCAATGCTTGTCAAGCTTTCGGGGAGACTAACAGCGGTTAAGCGTGCGGAGGAAAATGCATATCTTTCAAGTGCTTTTACACTATCGGGAATGGTGACAGCGGTTTTTGTAGCAGGGTAAGAAATCAATTTAGTAACATTTTTGTCATACAATACTCCGTCAATGCTGGTATAACTGGGGTTCTCTTTCGCAACATTGATAGCGGACAAATTTTGGCAATAATAAAAAGCAAGTCCACCTATTTTGGTTACGCTTTTAGGGATGTCAACAGAGGACAGGCTGGTACAGTAGTAAAAAGCACTGCTTCCAATAGTTGTCACACCCTCAGGAATGGTGACGGATTTTAATTTTTTGCATCCATTGAAAGCATCTTCTCCAATGTTTGTTACACCATTAGGGAGAGTGACAGAAGTCAGTTTTTCATTTCCCGAAAAGGCGTTATCCTCAATACTTGTTACACTGGAAGGAATAGTAACAGCAGTTTTTCCGATGGGGCAATAGATTAAACTTGTGACTTTTTTGTTATATAATACCCCGTCAGAGCTGGCATAATTGGCATTTTTTTCTGAAACATTGATAGCAGTCAAATTGGGACACAGGTAAAAAGCATTGTACCCAATTGTTTTTACATTATCAGGAATGGTGACAGAGGTCAAGCTCTTGCAAACGGAAAAAGCATGATTTCCAATGGCTGTTACACTGTTGGGAATGGTGACAGACTTTAAGTTTTGACAATTGGAAAAAGCACCATTGCCAATGGTTGTCACACTATTGGGAAGAACAACAGATTGCAGTTTTTTGCATTGAGCAAATGCATTCTTTCCGATTGAGGTGACAGGCAAGCCTTCAAGCTCTGCTGGAATTTCAATGAAGGTAGCACTTTTATCACAGCTAGTAATTTCGACATAGGTGTCATACTTTGTATAATAGTAGACATTTTTATCTTCCTCCGCACTCGCCGTCAATTCAACTGTCTGAAAATCTGCGGATTTGGGAGCGATTGCCCCCATCCCGAAAGCCATCACGCAAGCCAGGACAGCCGATAAAATACGCTGATGTTTCATTCGATTCAATCCTTTCTGAATTGTAATTTACAAGAGATATTATAACATTTTCCGGAAAATTTGTCAAGTAAAATTATACATCAAAAAAAAAAAAAAATAATATATATACAGAAAATATCCTTGAAGGTATGGTATTTTTGTGAAAAAATAAAAAATTTACTTGTGATTGGTGTCAATCATGACACAATTCCTTGCAACGCTCTTGACAAGGGAGTAATTTTGTGTTATCATGGAAAAGTGAAAAATTTTGGTTTCCCTCTTGACAGGATGAATTTTTCATGCTATACTAGTAGTTGAGGGCATTGGTTTCAGTGTCTTTGCGGAATGGAGGTCTGTTATGGAGTATCAACAGGCAAAAGAACGAATTCAGGAACTTTCCAGACTGCTCACGCAGTATGAATATGAGTATTATGTGCTGGATAACCCCAGTGTGGATGATTACACCTATGATATGCTCATGCATGAGCTGGCGGATTTGGAACGGCAGTTTCCGGACTTGCTTTCTCCGCAGTCACCCACACAGAGGGTCGGCGGAAAGGCTTCTAACACGTTTGAGAAAGTCAGCCACAAAGTACAGATGCAGTCTTTGCAGGATGTATTCAGTTTTGAGCAGGTGGGCGAATTCGTGACACGCTGTCGGGAAGAATTTCCGGAGGTTGCATTCAGCGTTGAGCCGAAAATTGACGGACTTTCTGTCTCTTTGGAATACCATGACGGAAAATTCATATTAGGTTCTACCCGTGGGGATGGCTTTGTTGGTGAGGATGTCACCGCAAACCTGAAAACAATCCGCACGATTCCGCTGACATTGAAAGGAAATATTCCTCTTGTGGAAGCAAGGGGAGAAGTTTATATGCCCAGAGAACAGTTTTTTGAGCTGGTGAAACAGCAGGAAGAAAATGACGAACAGACTTTTAAAAATCCCAGAAATGCCGCCGCTGGTTCGCTCCGTCAGAAATATTCTGAGGTGACTGCCAAGCGGAAACTGGATATTTTTATTTTCAATTTACAGCGTTGTGAGGGGAAGAATTTCCAGACACATGACGAGACACTGCAATTTCTTGAGGACATGGGTTTCCGTGTGATTCCCAACCGGAAAATCTGCCATAATACGGAAGAAATTCTTTCCGCCATTGCAGAAATCGGTGAATCAAGAAACAATCTGCCATATGACATTGATGGTGTTGTCATCAAAGTGAATGCACTTTCTCAGCGTGATGCCATGGGCGCAACCTCGAAAACTCCGAAGTGGGCGATTGCTTACAAGTTCCCACCAGAGGAAAAAGAAACCATTCTCCGAGACATTGAGGTGAATGTCGGGCGGACGGGCGCATTGACTCCGGTTGCCGTTTTCGATACAATTCAACTCGCCGGAACAAGCGTTTCAAGGGCTGTCTTGCATAATCAGGATTTTATCACAGAAAAAGATATTCGTATCGGTGACAAAATTATTGTCCGGAAAGCCGGAGACATTATCCCTGAAGTTCTGCGGAGTGCGGAACATGGGGAAAATTCCGTTCCGTATCATTTGCCGGAATGCTGTCCGGTCTGCGGTGCAAAGGCGGTCAGGGACGAGGGCGAAGCGGTGTTACGCTGTCCGAATATCTCCTGTCCGGCACAGCTTCACAAACAGCTGGTGCATTTTGCGTCGAGGGATGCAATGAACATTGACGGCTTAGGGACGGCAATTATCACGCAGTTGCTTGAAAATCATCTGGTTTCCGATATTGCCGGACTGTATCAGCTGACAAAGGAACAGCTTTTAACTCTGGATGGTTTCAAGGACAAATCCGCTGACAATCTCCTGAAAGCAATTGAAAAATCCAAGTCTGCCCCATTGGACAGGGTCATTTTCGGGCTGGGTATCCGGAATATCGGACAAAAGGGCGCAACGCTGTTATGTGCGCATTTTGGCTCATTGTCGGCGATTGAAAGCGCAGACAAGGAAGAAATTTCTCAAATCGAAGGATTCGGGGAAATTATGGCTGAAAATGTCTGGAATGCCTTACATGATTCCTCTGTACAGGAGTTGTTGGAAAAGCTCATTGATTCCGGTCTGACAATGCCTTTTGAAAAAAAAGAAGTCGCAACTGACCACTTTTTCACAGGGAAAACCGTCTGCCTGACCGGAACACTCTCACAGATGAAACGCAGTGAAGCCAAAGAAATTCTGGAGTCGCTCGGCGCAAAGGTGACAGGTTCTGTTTCCAAAAAAACAGATTGTGTCATTGCTGGAGAGGATGCCGGAAGCAAGCTCACAAAGGCGCAGTCTCTGGGGGTTGCTGTTCTCACGGAAAATGAATTTCTTGAGAAAATCAAATGAAAGGCGGTCTTTTATGGGCTTTACAATTACAAACGGAATTCTCAAAAAGTATGTACCGGATTCCAACCATTCAAAAGTTGTCATTCCTGACGGTGTGACGGCAATCAAGCCGAGAGCTTTCGAAAATTGCTATCATCTGGAAAGTGTTGTGATTCCGTCAACTGTCACCAGCATTGGGGCAGGTGCATTCCGCAACTGTGCAAGATTGCAGGATATTAACATTCCGGAAACAGTCGGATTTATCGGACATTATGCATTTTTGAATTGTGTGAGCCTGTATCAGATTGCAATTTCATCAAATACAATTAAGGTTGAAAAAGGCGCATTTGAGGGCTGTTTCAGGGTTTGGGATGTGACTGTTCCTAATCTGGATGTATTTGCATCTTTGGAGCTTTCCAGTGCCAGAAAGGTGATTCTGACTGAAAAGATTGAAAAGTGTTCAGTTGCCGGAGTTCAGAACTGTTATTCACTGGAGAGCATTCGCTTTTCAACAGGGAAAGAATACGGTTTAGGCAGTGTTGACATGAAACGCTTTTCAGGGTATGAACCTCTTGTAAATGCACGTCAGATTATGATGTGGTTACTTGTCGAAAATTTTGCAGTCATCCCGCTGGGCGGTCGTTTCCAGACCGTTGCAGAATATTTTGTTGCCAGCGAAAATGAAAGTGCAAAGGCTTTCATCAAGAGCAATTTCACGAAAACTATCAAATTGCTCATTGATGAAGGAAACCTTGAAACCATTCGACAGCTTGCAGAATACGGCGGATTTTTCACAAAACGCAATATTGACAAGCTGATTGAATATTCGATTGAATCCGCTCAGAAAGGCGGTTCGCTGGAAATTCAGCTCTATCTGACGGATTTCAAAGCGCAGAATATTGGCTTTGTGGATGCTGAAAAACGGCTCAAACTGTAAAATCCGGAAAATATTTCCTTACAAATTCCGGCAGGGCGGTGCGGATTGTTTTTCCGGAAAGTTCTGATAAAATGGGATTTTCCGATTCCGGAAACTGCAATTCCCATGCACAGAGACATTGATTTTCTTCTCTGCTTTTTGCGGTATTATATTTCGGGTCGCCTAGAAGCGGTGCGCCGAGGTGGGCGAGGTGTGCACGGATTTGATGTGTCCTGCCTGTGAGGAGCGTAACACGCACAAGCTGGAAATTTCCGCTTTGCGCAAGCACTTCATAACGGGTTTGAATTTGTTTCCAGTTTTTTCCTTTTGGGGTATCCATAACAAAGACTTGATTTCGCTTTTCCTCTTTCATGAGCCATGCCGTACAAGTGGCGGAGCGTTTCGGAAGATGGGAAGAAGTAATTGCAATATAATTTTTCTGTATTTGCCTCTCACGAATGAGTTGATTCATCATCCGCAGGGAGGCTGAGTTTTTTGCAGAAATGAGAATGCCTTCCGTGTTGCGGTCGATACGGTTGCAGAGGGCAGGTGCGAAAGTCTGCTCCTGTTCGGGGTGAAATTCACCTTTCTGGTAAAGATATTTCTGAATTTCGTCTAACATGGAAACAATGCCTTTTTCTCCTGAATGCGCCACCATGCCGGAGGGCTTGTAAACAATCAGAAAATTATCATCTTCATGGAGAATTTCGGGTTTTCCGGAAGCTTTCATGAAATGCATTTCCGGACGTTCCCTGAAAAATTCCTCTTTTGCATAAATTGTGAGAACATCCCCTTCTTTCAGAATTTCCGTTCCCTTGCATCGGGCAGAATTCAGGCGGATGTCTTTTTTGCGGATAAGCTTGTAAAGCATTCCTTTGGGCATATCGGGCATCAGTTTCAATAAAAATTTATCAGCCCTCTGACCGGAGTCATTGAGGTTGACGGTAATTGTATGTAACATGTGTGAATTCCTCTTTCTTGTGGGATACTATTATTATAACATATATTTTCTGTTGTGAAAAGGGGTTATTAAAAAAATTTCATGCGTCAGGAGTAAAGATTGTGGAAAAAGAAAAACATAACCACGCCGGACACCGTGAACGGATGAAACAGCGGCTTCTTTTGTCTGGCTTTTCCGGTTTCAGTGAGTGTGAAATATTGGAGTTTGTTTTATATCAGGTACAGCCCAGAATCGACACAAAGCAGGTCGCCTATCGTCTTCTGGAAACGTTCGGCAGTTTGCAGGAAGTTTTCAAGGCGGATTATGATTCTCTGATGAAAGTAAAGGGAATCGGGCACACTTCGGCGGAATATATCTGTCATCTGTGGAAATTACAGTCAGTATATTGTAATTACAACCTTGAAAGTTTCTGTCTGCGTTCCGTGGAAAGCCGGCAGGTGTATTTCATGAAACGTCTGGGAAATGTCAGACAAGACATGATGATGATGGCTTGTCTGGATGACAGAATGCGTGTGATTGAATGCAAGGAAATCCCCAATTCTGCACATACTATTCCCGAAACGGATTTGTTGGAAATGATAAAAATGCTGATTCCTGTGCACTGTAATCAGATTGTACTTGCTGTGAAGCGTTCTCAGGGAATGACGGCATTTTGTCAGGAAGAAATTCAGTTTACCAAAAGATTGAGGGAATATTTTCATCCGTTGAAAATCAAGATTTCTGATATGATTCTGATTGTCAGGGGGCAGGTGATTTCCTTTGAATCCGATACCAGATTATAATGAAAATTCGGAGGGGTTTGTATGAATGCATCAAAAGTTCAGAATTCCGGAGAGAACTCACATTTGCAGGAAAATTTTCAGAAATCCGGTTTTTCCGGAATGAGTGAACATGAAGTATTACAGTTGATGTTGTCACACAAACTTCCGAAAGCTGAAAGAAGTCAGATTGTTTCTGACTTACTGCATCGGTTTGGTTCTCTGAAATGCGTATTCATGGCAGATTATCAGGAACTTTTACAGGTGAAAGGGGTCAGCCGGACACTTGCTATTTATATTCTGTTTCTGCGTGAACTGTATCAGGTTTTTGAGAATCAGCGTTTTGAAAAATTTCGCCTGTGTTCGCTGGAGAAGCGGAAAATTTATTTCATCAACCGTCTGGGGATGGAAACAGATGAGGTACTGCTTGTGGTGTGTCTTGATGAGCGTATGTGTGTGATTCACAGCGGAGTGGTTGCAAGGGGTTCAGCCGGAACAGTGGAAGTCAATTTTCACAGGATGATGGAAATTATTTCTGTCGTTCCGTGTCAAAGTGTCATGATTGCCCATAACCATCCGCAGGGCTTTGCAAGATTCTCCAAACAAGATATTCTGACAACGCAGTACATTAAAAATTATCTCGAAAAATTGGGAATTAAGCTCGTAGACCATATTCTTGTGGCAGGCGGTCGGGCGATTTCCATGCAGGATTGTGCAGAGATGTATTGAAAGGAGTTTTGTCATGGATAGTTTCAAGTTGCATTCTCCCTATGAACCATCTGGAGACCAGCCCCAAGCCATTCAGAAACTCACAGAGGGGCTACAGAATGGACGGAATTTTCAGACGTTATTAGGGGTGACAGGTTCAGGGAAAACGTTCACCATGGCGAATGTTATCGCTAATTTAAACAAGCCCACTCTGATACTGGCACATAATAAAATTTTGGCGGCTCAGCTTTGTTCAGAATTCAAGGCGTTTTTCCCTGAAAATGCTGTGGAATATTTTGTCAGCTATTATGACTATTATCAGCCGGAAGCCTATGTGCCGAGTACTGATGTTTATATTGAAAAAGATTCTTCCATCAATGACGAAATC
This sequence comes from Ruminococcus sp. UBA3855, assembly GCA_002392545.1. Classification (GTDB taxonomy): domain Bacteria; phylum Bacillota; class Clostridia; order Oscillospirales; family Ruminococcaceae; genus UBA3855. The sequence goes on along the minus strand of DGHF01000130.1, from coordinate 15,678 downwards.
GACAAACTCCGTCATTCTGCGACTGCATCTCTGGCAGAACGGAAAGACGTAATAGTTGTTTCGTCAGTATCTTGTATTTATTCGTTAGGTTCGCCGGAAGAATACCGGAGTATGGTCGTTTCGGTGCGTGTCGGCATGGAAAAGCCCATTGCACAGCTGGCATCAGAACTGACGGCGATTCGCTATGAACGGAATGACCTTGACTTTTCAAGAAATAAATTCCGTGTGCGTGGCGACGTGATGGAAATTTTTCCTGCAAGTTCGACAGATACCGCCATCCGTGTGGAATTTTTCGGCGACGAAATCGAACGTATCAGCGAAGTGAACGTTTTGACAGGAAAAATCAAGAGTACTTCCCAATATGCCGCCATTTTTCCGGCTTCTCATTACGTTGTGGGAAGCGATAAAATGAATACTGCCATTTCTGAAATTGAACGGGAACTAGAGGAACGTGTCGCCTATTTCACAGAACATCATCATTTAATCGAGGCACAGAGAATACAACAGCGGACACGTTACGACATTGAAATGTTACGAGAAATCGGCTTTTGTCGGGGAATTGAAAACTATTCAAGAATTTTGTCTGGTCGTCCGGCTGGGAGCGTTCCAACGACATTATTTGACCATTTCCCCGAAGATTTCCTGCTGATTGTAGACGAAAGTCATGTCACCATTCCGCAGGTCAGGGCGATGAGTGCCGGAGACCATGCCAGAAAACAAACCCTTGTTGACTATGGTTTCCGCCTGCCGAGTGCATTCGATAACAGACCCCTTGTATTTTCAGAATTCGAAAGCAAATTGAAACAGGCTATCTTTGTGAGTGCAACTCCTTCCGACTATGAAAGAGAGCACTCCAGTGACATTGTGGAACAGGTCATTCGTCCCACTGGATTGGTTGACCCTGAAATCAGTGTCAGACCCATTGACGGACAAATGGATGATTTACTGTCTGAAATCCGCATCCGCACGGAAAAAAATGAGCGTGTCCTCGTCACGACTTTAACCAAGAAAATGGCGGAAAATCTTACAGATTACCTTGACGGAATGGGTGTCAGGGTGCGCTATCTGCATCATGATATTGATACCATTGAGAGAATGGAAATTATCCGTGATTTGCGGACAGGGGAATTTGATGTGCTGGTCGGTATCAACCTTTTGAGAGAAGGCTTAGACCTGCCGGAAGTGTC
>DGHF01000130.1:10573-14336 GCA_002392545.1 Ruminococcus sp. UBA3855 | reverse complement strand
GTCATTATGTATGCCGATAATGTCACCGGTTCAATGGAACGGGCTATCCGTGAAACCGAAAGAAGACGCTCCATTCAGATGGCTTACAATCAGGAACACCATATCACCCCGAAAACCATTGTCAAGGATATTCACGAAATTATCGAACTCACCAAAAAAGAAGACGTGGAAGAACAAACCCACAAGAAAAAACTCTCCGCAAAAGAGAAAAATGCTCTCATTGAGAAACTCACTGCACAGATGAAAGAAGCCGCCAAAATACTGGAATTTGAACACGCTGCTTTCCTCCGTGACGAAATCAAACGGCTAAAAGGAGAAAAATAAAAAGCAGGGACTCGTGATGCCCCTGCTTGTGCGGAAAGTTATCTGCGGTATTTTTGTCTGTACTGTGATGCTTTGTGCTGGTTATACTTTGATAAGTAGTCAATACCTTGTGTCATGATGGAGCTATATTCTTCAAAGCTAATTTGTCCGTGGTCGTACTGATATTCTGCTCTGTCCATTTTTCGCTCCCAGCTATCTGCAAGATTGTCCAAACCCTTGTTAAACCTGCCTATCACCTCAGCTAAGATTTCTAGCAATTCCATAAATATCCCTCCTTTCTTCAAAATTCGTCCCTGCTTTTAAACTTCCTGCCCTACAACCTTATTATAGCATAGCCAAAAAAGGCGTTTACTCGGAATTTGCAGGTTTTTACTCGGATTTGAAATTTTTTGACGGAAAGGGGAATCATCATGCAGAATCATTTTGACGAAGATAACAACGAACTGCAATTCTCTGACGAGCAAGTCCAACAACTGGTTGGATTTGACCAGAGAGAAAAACAGCGACTCAAAAAAACAATTATCAAAATCCTGATTGTTTTGCTGGTTTTGGTGGTGGGATGCTGGTGGATGATTGGCGAAATGATGCACTATACCACGCACAGCCGGCGGATGAGTCTCAATTCCAATGCGAGATTGGTTTATAATGTTGTTCTTTCATGGGAGGATGAACAAAATCCCCCACTTTCCACGCAGATTACACAATTTTGCGGAGAGGATGATTTCAGCAAATATCTGGAGAAATTTGCTTATCATGGGAGTGAAAAATGCTGGTATGCAATTGTCTATGATTCTGACGGAGATTTGCTGTATACGCTGTTTTCCTACAAGCAAATTCCTGAACAATATCTGACATCACCACCCACAGCAGACGAAACCACAAAACTCCTTAATAGCTATTTCGATTTTCGCCGGAAAAAGGCTGTCGGGGTTTGGTATGCTGATAATGCAAAGAATGATTGAAATGAGGTTGATTCGAATGAATGTAATGAAATGTCCGAAATGCGGTAAAGAAATGAAGTTAGGGAAGGTCAATATTCTTTATGGGGGAGTTTATGCCACACGCTATTCTGTCCCATTCTGGGCGGAAAAAAGCTATTTTACAAGGGCAACATTTCCCAATGCAAAGGATGCCGAAAAACAAGGCGTTGGCTTTGCATTTCCAACCCCAAAAGATATGATTGATGTTGCGTATTCGAATTTGCCTGATGCTTATGCTTGTCAGGAATGTAAAGTCGTTGTACTTGACTGTAATTCATGAAAGGAGTTTCACGAATGCCGAAAAATGAAATTGTCATCAAAGGCGCAAGGGCGCACAATCTCAAAAATATTGATTTGACCATCCCAAGGGACAAACTTGTTGTTATGACAGGGCTTTCCGGTTCGGGGAAGTCGTCTCTTGCATTTGATACCATTTATGCGGACGGTCAAAGGCGATATGTGGAAAGTCTTTCCTCCTATGCGAGAATGTTTCTCGGACAAATGGAGAAACCCGACGTTGACAGCATTGAGGGGCTTTCTCCGGCGATTTCCATTGACCAGAAAACCACGTCCAAAAACCCACGTTCCACAGTGGGGACAGTCACAGAAATTTATGATTATCTGCGTTTGCTGTATGCAAGAATTGGAATACCACACTGTCCGGTATGCGGTCGGGAGATTGCACAGCAGTCCATTGACGAAATCACAGACCAGATTATGTCACTCCCAGAGGGGACGAAAATTCAACTGCTTGCGCCTATCATCCGTGGAAAAAAGGGTCAGCACGTCAAAGAATTGGAACGTGCCAGAAAAAGCGGTTATGTGCGTGTACGGATTGACGGCATTCAATACGATTTGTCCGAGGAAATCAAGCTTGAAAAGAATATCAAGCATACCATTGAAATTGTGGTTGACCGTCTTATCATCAAAGAGGGCATTATTTCCCGATTAACTGACAGTCTGGAAACCACATCTTCTTTGACAGGCGGTTTGATTCATGTGGATGTGATTGGTTCGGAGATGCTGGTATTTTCGCAGAATTACGCTTGTCCTGAACATAATATCAGCATGGAGGAATTAACCCCACGCTTGTTTTCGTTCAATAATCCCTATGGTGCTTGTGAGAAGTGTACAGGGCTGGGAATTTTCCAGAAAATTGACCCTGACATTGTGTTACCCAATCGGGAATTGAGCATTGCAGGCGGTGCAATTCATGCATCAGGCTGGAATAATCTGGAAGATGGGTCAATTGCAATGATGTACTATCGGGCAATCGCTGAGAAGTATCAGATTTCGCTTGACGTGCCTGTGTCACAGTTGCCGGAAGAAGTTGTGAATGTGTTCTTGTATGGGACGAACGGCGAAAATTTAGAATTGCACAGACTGGAATCATTCGGCGGTGGGACGTATTCTGCACCGTTTGAAGGGGTCATTAACAACCTTGAAAGACGTTACCACGAAACAAACAGCGTTTATGCCCGTGCAGAATTAGAAGACTATATGGGGGAAGAAACGTGTCCGGCTTGTCACGGTGCAAGGCTCAAACCGGAGGTTTTGTCTGTAACAGTCGGCAATCTCAATATTTATGAACTTACGAATTTGTCAGTTGTGAAATGCCTTGACTTTTTCGAGAATATCACATTGACCCCGAAACAAAAATTTATTGGGGAAAGAATCATCAAGGAAATTTGTGACAGACTCCATTTTCTGGCAAGTGTGGGGCTGGATTATCTCACATTGTCAAGGTCTGCCGGAACGCTTTCAGGCGGAGAAAGTCAGAGAATCCGTCTTGCTACGCAGATAGGCTCGTCACTGGTGGGAGTGCTGTACATTCTGGATGAGCCAAGCATTGGACTGCATCAGCGTGACAATGCCATGTTGATTGCAACCATGAAACAGCTCCGAGATGCCGGAAATACTTTGATTGTCGTGGAGCATGATGATGATACCATGTTAGAAGCGGATTATATTGTTGACATTGGCGTTGGTGCTGGTGTGAATGGCGGTGAAGTGGTTTATGCAGGGACTCCGGAAGGACTGCTGAAATGTGAAAAATCTATCACAGGGCAATATCTCTCTGGACAGAAAAAAATTCCTCTCCCATTGGAACGGCGAAAGGGCAACGGCAAAAAATTGACGGTTGTCGGCGCAAAAGAACACAATCTCCAGAATATTACTGTTGATTTTCCGCTTGGGGAGCTGATATGCGTGACAGGGGTTTCGGGGTCAGGAAAATCGTCTCTGGTGAATGAAATCCTGTATAAACATCTTTCTGCAACCCTCAACCGTGCAAGGGTCAAAGGCGGTGACTGCAAGGAAATCAAGGGCACGAAATACCTTGATAAAGTGATTTGTATTGACCAGTCACCCATTGGCAGAACACCCCGTTCCAATCCTGCGACTTATACAGGAGTATTTACCGAAATCCGAAATCTGTTCGCCCAGACAAATGATGCACG
>DGHF01000130.1:0-10402 GCA_002392545.1 Ruminococcus sp. UBA3855 | reverse complement strand
CCTTGTGAAGTGTGCAAAGGTAAACGCTATAACCGTGAAACACTGGAAGTTCATTATAAAGGGAAATCCATTCATGACGTGTTAGAAATGACCGTTGACGAGGGTGTTTTATTTTTTGAACACATCCCGAAAATTGCTAAAAAATTGAAGACGTTGCAGGAAGTCGGGCTTGGCTATATCAAAATCGGACAGCCTGCAACCACACTTTCCGGCGGTGAGGCGCAACGTGTGAAACTCTCCACGGAGCTGTCAAGAAAGGCAACCGGAAAAACCGTCTATATCCTTGACGAGCCAACAACCGGACTGCATACGGCAGATGTTCACCGTCTTGTGGAAGTTTTGCAGAGATTAGTCGATACTGGGAATACTGTCATTGTGATTGAGCATAATATGCATGTAATCAAGGTGGCAGACCATATTATTGACTTAGGACCTGAAGGCGGTGACGGTGGCGGTCGGATTGTCGCACAGGGAACGCCCGAAGAAGTGGCACAGGTCAAAGAGTCCTATACTGGAAAATTTCTTGCCCCTTATCTAAAATAAATCAAAGGGGTGCGGAGCATTGCGGAAAATCATTCGTTTGTTATTTAACCGGAATACGCTGTTTGTGATATTATTATTGATACAAATTATTGTACTGGTTGTGACGATTTTATTTTTAAGTCAGCATTATTTGTTGGTATACAGTTTACTGGTAGCAATGAATTTTGTGCTGATGCTCTGCATCCTGAACAGTCCGGAAAATCCGTCCTATAAATTGCCTTGGCTGGCAGCGATGCTGATTGTACCGTTGTTTGCAGGTCTGACTTATTTGCTTGTGAAAACAGATGTCGGACAGCGAAACCTTAAAAAACAGTATTCTCAGCGTTTGCAGGAAACAAGACCATTTTTACCCCATCATGCCGGAATGCAGACCGCTTTACAGCAGAAATTCCCTGAATATGCCGGATTAGCTCAATATCTGACTGCATTCGCAGGGTATCCGCTTTACAGAAACCGCATTGCCGATTATTTCCCTGAAGGGGAAGGAATGTTTGAAAGCATGAAAAACGAAATCCGCAAAGCCCGAAAATATATTTTTCTGGAATTTTTCATCATTGCACATGGACATATGTGGGAAGAGATTCTGAAACTCCTGAAAGAACGTGCTTCTCATGGTGTAACCGTGCGGATTTTATATGACGGGTTCGGGACACAGTTTTTGATGCCGTCGGGGTATTTTGAATCTTTGGCGGAATTTGGAATTGAGTGCCGTGTGTTCAATCGTTTCAAGCCGTTTCTGTCCTCGTCACAGAATACCAGAGACCACCGGAAATTGTTGATTATTGACGGTTTGACGGCATTCACAGGCGGTATCAATATCGCTGACGAATATATCAATCAGAAACTCCGGTTCGGGTACTGGAAAGACGGCGGTATGATGTGCCGTGGAGAATCAGCATGGAGTTTTACAGTCATGTTTCTGCAATTGTGGGATGAAATCAATTTAGAGCAGTTCCGCCCTGAACATCTCGATTTTACAGAGAATGACGGATGGATACAGCCTTTCTGCGATTCTCCCACGGACAGAGAATATGTCGGGCGGAATGTCTATCTTGATATTATCAGTCAGGCGAAAAAATACGTCTATATCATGACCCCTTATTTAATGCCGGATAATGAGCTGATAACTGCTTTAGGGCTTGCTTCACGGAAGGGAATTGACGTACGTATCATGACACCGCATATTCCCGACAAATGGTATGCATATAGTACTGCATGGAGTTATTACCGTGAATTATTGGGGGAATGTGTGCGGATTTTCGAATATACCCCCGGATTCATTCACGCAAAGAATATTTGTGCAGATGACAATATTTCTGTTGTGGGGACGATTAACCTTGATTACAGAAGTTTCTACCTGCATTTTGAATGTGCCTCCGTATTTTACGGCGGTCACATGGTGCAGAAAGTCAGGGACGATTTTCAGCAGTCCTTGAAACACTGCACAGAAATCACCCTGAAAGACTGTCAGGAAAGACCTCTCGGAAAACGGATTTCCAGTTTTATTTTGCGCATTTTTGCGCCGTTACTATGATAAAAAGCCTTATGGCTTTGATATAAAATCAATTTCAAAGGAGTATTAAAAAATGAGTGAGTGTACACATGATTGCAGTACCTGCGGAAGCAGTTGTTCAGAGAGAACTGCTCCGCAGAGCCTGCTGGAAAAGCCCAATGATTTAAGCAAAATCGGAAAAGTCATTGCTGTTGTCAGCGGTAAGGGCGGAGTGGGGAAATCTCTGGTTTCGTCCATGCTGGCGGTTGGTGTTCAGAGAGCCGGAAAACATTCTGCCATTCTGGATGCGGATGTCACAGGTCCTTCGATTCCGAAAGCATTTGGCATTAAGGGGCGAGTACTGGGGAATGAACTTGGCATGATTCCGGCACGTTCGAAATTTGGCACAGACATTATGTCCGTGAATCTGATGCTGGAGCATGATACAGACCCTGTTGTCTGGAGAGGACCTGTCATTGCCGGAGTTGTCAAGCAGTTCTGGACAGATGTTATCTGGGACAGCGTAGACTATATGTTTGTAGATATGCCCCCCGGAACTGGTGACGTTCCTCTGACCGTATTCCAGAGTATTCCGGTAGATGGTATCATTATTGTGACCTCTCCGCAGGAATTAGTATCTATGATTGTGCAGAAGGCTGTCAAGATGGCAAACATGATGAATATTCCGGTATTGGGAATTGTGGAAAATATGAGTTATGCCGTCTGTCCGGACTGCGGGAAAAAGATTATGGTCTATGGCGAAAGCCACACTGCCGAAATTGCAAAAGAATATGGTATTCCACTTCTGGCACAGATTCCCTTTGATTCTGCACTTGCAAAATGTGTTGACATGGGCGTGATTGAACTGCATGAATCCGATGCGCTCGACCCTGCCATTGCTACAATTATCGGGGAGTAATCCCGTCAGACTGTCGCTCGGAGTGGGTGACAGTCGCTGTTTTTGTGCGGTTTACGAAGTTTGTGCAAAATCACCAAATTTTTTATTGAAAGGAAATTCCCCTAATTTAGGCAAAAATTGACATAGTAAAATTTAAGGAAAAAAAGTTTCTCAAAAACCCCTTGCATTATTTGTAAATATGTAGTATGATAAGAATGTACTGGTATGGGCGACAGGAGGTATCTGAATGAAATTAGTTTCAATTATTGTTCCATGCTACAATGAGGAAGACGTATTGCCCATGTTCTATGAGGAAATTCAAAAGGTCATGCAACAGATGCGTGATGAACATTCTGAACTGATGTTTGAACTGGTATTCATTGATGACGGCTCAAAAGATAAGACACTTGAAATTCTCAGGAGTATGGCGTTACAGGATGGGAGAGTCAGATATATTTCGTTCTCCCGTAATTTCGGAAAAGAAGCCGGAATGTATGCCGGACTGGAAAATTCAAGGGGTGACTATGTGGTTGTGATGGATGCGGATTTACAGCATCCCCCTGCATTTCTTCCAAAAATGTATAATTATGTCAAAGATGGGGAATTTGACTGTGCAACTACAAGACGTGTCAGCCGTGAGGGAGAATCAAAAGTCCGTTCTGCCTTTGCGAGACTGTTCTATAAAATCATGAATAAAATCTCACAAACTGAAATTGTGGACGGTGCGCAGGATTTCCGTTTCATGACCCGTCAGATGGTCAATGCCATTCTGGATATGCACGAATATAACCGCTTTTCCAAAGGTATTTTCAGTTGGGTAGGATTCCGGACAAAGTACATCGAATATGAAAATGTGGAACGTCCAGCCGGTACATCTTCATGGTCATTCTGGGGATTATTCAAGTATTCATTAGAAGGAATTTTTGCATTTTCCACCGCTCCGCTTGCCATATCGGCAATACTAGGCGCATTGATTCTGATGATAGCAATTGTTTTTTTGATAGTATTGATTGTGAAGGCGATAGTTGTACCCGAACCGGATTTGAGATTTCTGGCAGCATTGTGTATTTTCAGCCTGTTATCCGGCTTGAATCTGTTCTGTGTGGGAATTTTAGGGCAGTACCTTTCAAGGACGTATCTGGAAAGCAAACACAGACCGATTTATCTCATGCGTGAAAATGAAGAAATTTATCGTGAACGTATGGAAGAGAAGGGGACGGAAACAGAGTGAATAACCGTGCCAAACTTCTGATTTCTGTTTTGTTCATTGCTGTGATAGTGCTGTGTGTGGGGCTGACAAGATTTTATTTTGATGTAACCAAAAACACGGCGAATATCAACGGAGAAAACAGAGTGAAATCTATCATCAATACTTATGGTGATATGAAAGTATTCGAGAGCGTGAATGGCTTTTATGGGGTGCTGGATGCGGACGGGGCAGTTGTGATTGAACCAGAATGGATGGAAATTCTGGACATTACCCCCGAAATGGTGCTGGTATCCCGAAGAATGAATGATGCTGTTTTAATTGGTGGAATCGATTATGAAGAAAATGTTGTTCTGCCGTTCGTGTTCCGTTCCGTGGAGAGGCTGAATCGTTACTACCTGAATGGGACGGTTGCAGAGGATAACAGCAGTATCATCTATAATTCTTCTTATGAAACGGTATTTCTGCATAGCTATGATTCGGCGGTTTATGAAAATGAACTTCTGAACCTGCAAAAAGGGGAGAATCACTTCTATTATGATATTTCCGGAAATCAGCCGGTTCTCCGGAAAATAGAAATGAAATGTTCCGTCGGGGAAATCTCCTTTCTGTGGAGGGTTTCGAATGCGGTTTATATGAATGACCTGCTTGAAAAGGATTTCGAGCGTATCAATGAATGTGTACAGAAATATATTGACATGCTTCTGAAAAGTGATTTCACAAGTTTGCCGGAAATTTCCGGAGGTGATTACATCGGAAGCCTGACAAAACCAAATAGTTTTACAGATATTACGTTTCGTGAAGTCAATCGCTTTTCATTCAGTGTGCAGTCATTTGAGACAAGCTCTTATGATTTTGCATTTACCATTCTGGGGGACGGTTCAGACCGTACCAAGAGTACCATACAAGTCCATCTGTATTTCACCAGAAATGCGGATAATCAAATGATTCTGACATCTTCTGACCTGAATTTCCAGAGGGCGGAGCTGACATTTCCTCTCGCTCCCTCTCAGGCTGTGCCTGAAGATGAGGAATAAAACGGCAGATGCCGTATACCAAAAGAAATGAGGCGTTTCCTTATGTCAAAAAAAGTAGCAGTCATTATGGGCAGTGACAGCGATTTTCCAGTCGTGAAAGGCGCAGTGGAAAAACTGAAGTCTTTCAGCGTGCCTGTGGAAGTGCATGTCATGTCTGCACACCGTACCCCTGATGCAGCGGCGGAATTTTCCAAGAATGCGGTTGCAAATGGTTTTGGTGTGATTATTGCCGCAGCCGGAAAGGCAGCACATCTGGGCGGTGTTCTGGCGGCTCATACAATTTTACCTGTGATTGGTATTCCGGTGAAGTCCACGGAACTTGACGGACTTGATGCACTGTTATCAACCGTACAGATGCCCCCCGGAATTCCGGTTGCCACTGTCGGCATTGATAATGCATCCAATGCGGCGATTCTCGCTGTGCAGATGCTGGCACTCTCTGACCCTGAACTGGCTCAGGCTTTGCAGAAGATGAAGCAGGATATGGCGGAAGGCGTTGCTAAGAAAGACGCTGCCATGCAGGAAAAGGTAAATTCTCTGTAATTGCAGAGTTTTACATATATCATTTGATGGAGGTATATCGAAAATGGAAAATATTGTAAAAGGCGAACAGCTCTATGAAGGCAAGGCTAAGAAAGTCTATGCTACCAACGACCCTGACCTTGTCATTGTTGACTACAAGGACGATGCCACCGCTTTCAACGGCGAAAAGAAGGGCACTATCTCTGGTAAGGGTGTTATTAACAACAAGATGACAAACTACATGTTCAAGATGTTGCAGGAACAGGCTGGCATTCCCACTCATCTGGTTGAGGAACTTTCTGACCGTGAGACACTTGTCAAGAAGGTTGAAATTCTCCCTCTGGAAGTTATTATCCGTAATGTTGCCGCTGGTTCTTTCTCCAAGAGAATGGGCGTAGAAGAGGGAAAACAGCTCCTGACTCCGATTCTGGAATTCTCTTACAAGAATGATGATTTGGGTGACCCGTTTATCAATGATTACTATGCACTGGCTCTGGGTCTGGCAACCAAGGAAGAACTGGCTAAAGTAGCAGAATATGCTTTCAAGGTCAATGCATTCATGCTGGAATTCTTCAAGAAGCTGAACATTGATTTGATTGACTTTAAGATTGAATTCGGACGTTTCCACGGTGAAATTCTGCTGGCTGATGAAATTTCTCCGGATACCTGCCGTTTCTGGGACAGCACCACTCACGAGAAACTGGACAAAGACCGTTTCCGCAGAGATATGGGCGGTGTGGAAGAAGCATATCAGGAAATTATGAAAAGATTGATGGGTGAATAATTATGGGCGGATTTTTCGGAGCAGCGTCCGAAAACGACTGTGTGACAGATGTCTTTTTCGGTACGGATTATCATTCACACCTTGGAACTCGCCGTGGCGGTATGACAGCATATTGCAAGACCCACGGATTCCAGAGAAGCATCCACAGCATTGAAAATTCTCCGTTCCGGACGAAATTTGAAAATGATGTGGTTTCCATGAAGGGGAAGCTCTGCATTGGTTGTATCAGCGATACAGACCCTCAGCCAATTCTGATGCGTTCAAAATTTGGCGTTTATGCTGTTTGCAGTGTCGGTATTATCCGTAATGCAGATGAACTGGTCAATGAGTTGCTGAATAATGGCTGTGCTAGTTTTGAATCTATGAGCAGTGGAAATATCAATTCAGGGGATTTAATCGGTGCATTGATTTCACAAAAAGACACATTCACGGAAGGTATCCGCTATGCACAAAACAAAATTGACGGAACAATGAACCTTGTCATTTTGACGGAAGACGGCATTATCTGTGCAAGGGATAAATATGGTCGCTTGCCTATCATCATTGGAAAGCGTGATGACGGTTATTGTTTCTCAATGGAGTCGTTTGCATTCCAAAAATTAGGCTACTACGTTTACAAGGAATTAAGAGCCGGTGAAATTGTTCAGCTGACCTCTAAAGGCTGTGAGACTCTTTCAGAAGGAATTGACGATAATTTGAAAATTTGCTCCTTCTTGTGGACATATTACGGCTACCCGAATGCAGTCTATGAGGGGGTAACAGTCGAAACCATGAGAACACGCAACGGCGAAATCATGGCGGAAAATGACATCAAAGCCGGAAGATTGCCGGACGTGGATTATGTCTGTGGTGTGCCTGATTCCGGTACTCCCCATGCGATTGGCTACGCTAATAGAAGCGGTATTCCGTTCGCAAGACCCTTTATTAAATACACTCCCACATGGCCCAGAAGCTTTATGCCCACCACGCAGACACTCCGAAATCAGGTTGCCAAAATGAAACTGATTCCGGTGCATGAACTGATTGAAGGGAAAAAATTGCTGTTCGTGGATGACAGCATTGTCCGTGGTACACAAATGCGTGAAACTGTCGAATTTCTGTATGAAAACGGCGCAAAAGAAGTGCATATGCGCTCCGCATGTCCGCCGATTATGTACGGCTGCAAATACCTCAACTTCTCAAGAAGTACTTCTGAAATGGAGCTGATTGCACGTCAGGTCATTGACAGTTTCGAGGGCGCAGAGGGTATGAACCATTTGGAAGAATACAGCAATTCCGAAACCGAGAGAGGGCGCAAGCTCCGTGACGAAATTTGTCGCCGTCTCAAATTGACAAGCTTGGAATTCCAGTCACTGGAAGGGACAGTTCGGGCTATCGGAAATCCGGAATGTACACTTTGTACTTATTGCTGGAATGGCAAAGAATAACGAATTTTTACAGCGTTCAGGGAGTGCCTGTCATTCCCTGAATGGCTGATATTTCAAAAAATTGGGGCTGTAAGCCTTGTAAATTAGGAGGAAATCATGAAGAGTTTTTCAGAGAGCTATAAAAAAGCTGGTGTTGATGTTACCGCCGGTTATGAGGCTGTCAGACTGATGAAAGAACACATTGCAAGAACTAATATTTCCGGCGTTCTCTCCGGAATCGGCGGTTTTGGCGGTTTGTTTGAACCTGATTTGACCGGAATCGAAAAGCCTGTTTTTGTGTCGGGTACGGACGGAGTCGGAACAAAACTGAAAATTGCGTTCCTGATGGATAAGCATGACACTGTCGGGATTGACTGCGTGGCAATGTGTGTCAATGATATTATCTGCTGTGGTGCGAAACCTCAGTTTTTCCTTGACTATATCGCAGTAGGCAAGAATTACCCTGAAAAGGTTGCTACCATTGTATCCGGCATTGCTGACGGGTGCGTGCAGTCCGGCTGTGCACTGATAGGCGGTGAAACCGCAGAAATGCCCGATTTTTACCCGATTGATGAATATGACCTCGCAGGTTTTGCAGTGGGTGTTGTTGACAAGAAGAAGATTGTTGACACATCCAGCCAGAAAGCAGGGGATGTATTGATTGCTTTGAAGTCCAGCGGTGTGCATTCGAACGGTTTTTCATTGGTTCGTAAGGTCTTCGCCATCAACGAAAAAAACCTTGCAGAACATTTTGACGAACTCGGCTCAACATTGGGTGAAGCACTTCTGACCCCGACAAGAATTTATGTCAAGCCTGTTCTGAAACTCATGGAGAGCGTAACAGTGAAATCTGTTTCCCATATCACTGGTGGCGGATTCTATGAAAATATTCCGAGGTCATTACCAGAGGGAATTTCTGCTCATATCGCTAAAAAAGACGTGAAACAGCTTCCCATTTTTGATTTGATTGCACGTACTGGGCACATTCCGGAGCGTGATATGTTCAATACCTTCAATATGGGTGTGGGCATGATTATTTCTGTCAATGCGGAAGATGCTGACAAGGCTGTCGACATCCTCAACGGCGCAGGGGAACAAGCCTATATTCTGGGCGAACTCGTCAACTCCGAGGAAGGTGTTATTCTCGACTGATTTCGTTTTTGCGGTGCATTGAAGAAGGGGTTTGTATTGATGACGGAAAAAGATGTTGGTTTTGCATTTCTGCTATTTTTCGGGCTGATACTTGTGTTGGGGTTGGGAGGAATTTTTGGAAACGCTCTTTTTCTTGGGATTATCATCGGAGTGGGAATCATTTTTGAATTATATTACTTTGTGAAGATGTTGTATTATATTTACCTTTCCCATACCGGTATTGAAACAACAGCGGTTCTTGTTGCGGTTGACATTGAAACAAGATGCGAAAAATATCGTCCGGAATACAATGTCTATGCACCTATTATGAGCTACAAAACAGAACAGGGTCAAGTCATTCGAACCCGATACCGTGTATTCACAGAAGATTTCGACTATGAGCGGAATTTTGAATACCCTATCCGTTATATTGCGAAAAAACCGGAGCTGTTTTATTTCATAGAATATCCGTCTGAATTTTCATCAGATGACAAGAAAATGTGGGGCGGATATACTTGTGGTTTCGTGATAAGTCTGGTTTACCTGTTTTTAGAACACTATTTTTGATATACTGATACAGGAAAAGGTGACATTATGGAAAAAGAAATTGGCTTGATAGTAGCTGTTCTGTTTTCGTTGGGGTTCTGCTATACATTTTACAGAGTCGTTTCAGAAATTAGAGTTGACAGCAAATTGAATGTTGTTGATATTGCCTGCATGGTTATGACGATAATTATCGGGAGCTGTGTGGGAATATCGGGAGATTTGGAAGTGCTGCCGATTCTGTTTGCAATGGGTATCGTAGTATGGGCATTGATTCAGATTGTCAGTATCAAGTCATTGATGAAAAACGAAGTTTCTGTGACGGCTCGTGTAGTAGATTATCACGTCAGAACAAAAGTCATCCGCAGACGATACCAAAAGCCCAAAAAATATCAGGTCTATGCACCCATTATGGAATATGAGACGGATTCCGGAACAGTCAAGGCGAGTTATCCAGTATTTGACCGTGAAAAGTGGTATCAGGAACAAGATGAATGGTTAATTTGTTACAATCCTTCACAGCCGGAATTTTTCTGGTTTGCAGAACGAGAGGGCGAAATGACTTCGAAATATTTGTTACTCATCATTGTGACAGTCCTGATAACGTTTGTGACTATGATAATGTGGGTAGTGGAAAAAAATGCATAGTTCTCTTAATTTTGCCAGATAGATAATGGGGAAAATCTTCATAATAAAGCAGAATAGGAGAAATTGTTATGAAAAAAGTAGTAATTTACAGCAGTGATGAAGAATGGATGATTCCATTCATTTCCTCACCGGATGAATTTCAAATTCTGGTAACAGGTCAGCCCTCTTTTTCGGGTACAGCAGATTGTGTC
>DGHF01000239.1 GCA_002392545.1 Ruminococcus sp. UBA3855 | reverse complement strand
GTCTCGGACGGGTGAACAGGCTGACTTTCGCACCGCTGTCAAGCAAATCACGAATCAGCAAAGTCTTGTCGGTATAATAATAATCGGATGTGATAATATCCTTGAAATTTTCCACACCAATCGGGATAGCTTTCATCAGCTCCACGCTCCCTTCTGTAACACCCATTATACCATAGGATTGCCTTTTTGTCAAGGAATTTCTGACGGTCATTTTACGTTTGCTGCTCCCGATATGCTGACGGTGTGACACCTTCCTGTGCCTTAAACTGATTAGCAAAATGTGCATAAGAACGATAACCACATTGAACAGCGATATTTGAGATTGGTAGTTCTGTATTCCGAAGCAGTTCCTTTGCTTTTTGCAATCGGAAATCAATCAACTCCTCAAAGATGCTTTTATTAAAGTAGATTTTATACATTCTTTGCAGATAACTCCTGCTGATGTGTGTATGCTGACACAGCACTTGGATGCTCCAGTCTTTTTCAGGATGTTGCTGCATTTCCTCACGCAGTGGCACAAGCAAATTATAAAGCTGTGGATTTTCGATGCTTTTCTCATGATTAATATTTTTCTTTTTGAGAAATGTCAGATGCTCCAGTGCAAGACAAAAGCAGCTCAAAAATGTACAGTATTCCGGTTGATAACAGCAGGGCAGCTTACCAAAGGACAGTGCCGCAATTCCAAACTGCCGTTCATTCATATGCAGAGGCGAAAGATAGTATGCTATGGGATGTTTCAATCCCTGTGTCAGATAAGCAATGAGTTCAGATTGTTTTATTGGATAATCAGAAATTCCGCTACTTTTTCCGGCACGGTCGCACCACAGTACTTCACCGCAGTCCTTATGAGCAGAATATGAACGATTCTCCCATACTGCCTTGAGATAATCCGCTGTCAGAAATATACGAAGCTGATTCCAATGGCAAATCAGATAGGCACGGTTTGCCACAACAAAAAGAAGTGAATCAAGTGATTCTGTATGCATCATCTCAAACATCAGCTCGCTCTGATAAAACCATTCCTTATGGTCGGAAAGCAGACGCTGTTCTCTCCGGCTTCTTGCAGTACGAGGTCGCATGGGAATACAGCCGCAGCTTCGTCCAATTTGAATACGACTACGGTCAGCAGGGACTCTGCGGCAATTTCGTCCCGTGATGATGCTGTAAAGCCGACGGAAGGCATCAGTACCAAGCTGATAATAGCTCTTTTTGCAGCTTGTCAGGGCAATATCACTTTGTGCATCCTCCAGATAACCATCAAAGCCAGTCACCGCAATATCCTCCGGAACTCGAATGCCTGCTTTAACGAATGCTGCAATCAGGGCATCTGCCATAACATCATTTGCACACACTACAGCTTCCGGCTTGGAAAGTTCGCCGCTGATGATGCGCTGTGCAAATTTCACAGGGTAATCACGCCAGAAATCACCATAATCATAATAGCTTTCATCATAGTAAAGTCGGTATCGCTGCATGACGTTGCAATATGCCTCTAATCGTTCTGTAGACTGTGAAAACTCTTTCTGTCCAGTCAGACAGTAAATTTTCTGATATCCGTGAACTTGTATCATATGTTCAACAAGCAGTTCAAAATTTTCTGGGTCATGGGACACTGTATTTTCAAAATAGGGCAGTTCATTGGAATCCAGCAGCATGACTGGTTTTCCGGTGTGTCTCAGCAGAGCATCCATCTGCTTTAATATTTCTTGATTATTAATTGTATTGCGGTCGAAGAGAAAGCCGTCAAATTCTGATGATTTCACCAGTTGAAACAGTGCCGTTTCGTGGTAGTTATGTGGTGTGACAGGCGGCTGAAAATTGTTTTTCACTGCAAGTACAATTACATTACAGTCAGCCCGTTCACTTTGTGCAAGGATACCACACATCGTTTCCGAAGTGTAACTGCGATAGCATTCCGCAACAATTACACCGATTGTCAGTCTCCTTTTCATGCAGGTTTCACCCTCTTATCTGTTGTTTTTACTATTATATCATATTGTGAACTAAAATGCAAGATAATTTTGTATATGCAATCTGCGAATTATTCACAAATATCTTTAAACTTGTCACAATATTGTATTGCAAAATCACTTCAGATTTCGTATAATTACAAGTGAGAGGAAATAAAAAAGGGATGCGGCTGCCGAGATGACCGTACTGCACTCGCAAACAGCATCCCCTCATTTTAAAAGGAGCGATTTTATGATAAATTTCAAACGCTGTGCCGCATTCCTTGCAGCACTCACACTTCCAATGACCATTATTCCGCAGATGGTCACAGCAGCCGATTCAAATCAATATACAATGAATATTACAGTAAACCTGTCCGGCGAAAAGAAAACAATCAGTCCTTACATTTACGGCATGAACAAGTATGATGACGGGGCTGTGCTTGATGATGTGCGTATCAGTGCCGTTCGTCAGGGCGGCAATCGACTGACTGCATACAACTGGGAAACAAATGCTTCCAATGCGGGTGAGGACTGGAAACACAGTTCGGATAGCTTCATGTCATCCTCAAATGAACCGGCAGCGTGTGTACAGGAGTTTTCAGAGATTAGCGTCAAGCATGATATTCCCTATCGTTTGACGACTTTACAAATGGCAGGATATGTGGCAGCCGATAAAGACGGCAGCGTGACTGAGGCAGAAACTGCACCTTCCAGTCGCTGGAACACAGTAAAATTCACAAAGGGCAGTGCATTTTCCATG
>DGHF01000034.1 GCA_002392545.1 Ruminococcus sp. UBA3855 | reverse complement strand
TAAGCGAATCAATGCTCTGACCAGTTTTTTTTCTGACTGATGTCCCATCGGTCTTTTTGTTGTGCCTGTTTTTTCTTTGCATATCTGAAATATCTACTTTTTCATTCTCATACTTCTTTCATCCCTTCCTTTTATTACCTTGGCTCTGCATTTTGCAATTTTATCTCTTATCTTTCTTATCTGCATAAATTTGTCCCTGCTCTCACAGTGTGAGCAGGGACTTTTTTGACAGATTGACGTTCCGCCTTTCGGAAAGGGCGGAACGCTTTTTTTATTCGATAACAGTATACATATTGACGGCATCAGCTTTGGTAGCGTGTTCAGAAACGACCAATACACGGATTTTCACAGCCTTTGCACCCATCTGTATTTCTATCACGTCATTTTCTTTCACGTCATAGGAAGCACGTGCAACCTTGCCATTGACTAGGACTTTCCCAGCATCACAGGCTTCATTTGCAATGGTGCGCCGTTTGATGAGCCGTGAATTTTTCAGATATTTGTCAAGTCGCATAAGTCCTCCTTACTCTTCATTCAGAAGCAAATCAAAATTTTCGTCTGTCATTTCATAAAGGGTTACACCGGATTGGTCATAATCGTGGTAAGAAATCCAGCTTTCCCCTAAAGAAAATTCTTCATCCTGAACAATGTCAAGACTTTCCAGAATCTCTTCATCATCGGTATAATAGCCCTGTTCCTTGAGACTTTCAATGGTGTGGGGAGTATCAGAAAAACCATATTTTCCGGAGTGAATGAATCCTTCGTCCGTCCGTTCAAAGACTTCGATAAAAGTATAAGTGCCGTCTCCCATGACAGAACCCTGTTGAGAAGCAATCATACATTGATGAGGTCTGTAGCTGAAATCATACGAATAATAGCCGGTCTGGAAACGGAATGCATAAGAAATTGTATCGTCTTTATAAGAATACACATCTACACAGGTATCCTGATAGAAACAAAGTTCGGGAATGTCGTCTTCATCAATGCAAAGCAGTGTAAATTTCAATTCCGGCTGTTCGTCACGGACTTTTTCGAGATATACTCGGTAGAAATCCTGCCATGTGGAAGGCTGAGGAGTTTCCGTTTCCGCTGGAACTGCTTCTGTTTCCAGAGAAAGTGGCGGATTCGTTTCAACGACCGGAAACGTTCTGACAGCGACAGGCGCAGTGGTTTCCTGTTCCTGCATCCGACTGCATCCGGTAAGGCACAGGAGCAGAGAAATCGCTACACACTGATAAAATTTGAAATATCTGTCTGAAAAGAGGATGCCAGATGAATTCAATTTTTCTTGGGGTTGACAGCTTCTTTGAGACCTCTGCCAGCCTTGAAAGCGGGGGCTTTACCTGCCGGAAGCTGAATCGGTTCACCAGTACGAGGATTCAGGCAACGCTTTTCGCTACGGTCACGAACATCAAAAGTACCGAAGCCAGTCAGGACAACCTTGTCACCGTTTGCGAGTGCATCACGGATAGCATTAAAAATGAAATTCACGTCTTCCTCAGCGTCCTTCTTTCTTCTGCCACGAGAATTAGCATACATAGCAATCAGTTCAGATTTAGTCATTGTTTTTTCCTCCTGTTTTTAGGTTGATGGTGTTTGTGTGGACTTGACTTGTTTCCAGTACTCGTCCAGTTCTTCAATGGGGAGTTGGGGCATATCCTTTCCGTCTTGTTTCACGAGTTGTTCCGTTTCTGCAAAACGGCGGATAAATTTATTGGTGGAACGTGTCAGAGCTTCTTCCGCATCAATCCCCAGATGTCGGGCGGTATTGACACAAGAAAACAGCAAATCGCCTAATTCTTCCTCTGTCAAATCCTTGTCGTTGGCAAGGATGGCAGATTCCAGCTCATCACGTTCCGACTGTACGCAGGCGAATGCATCTTGAGCGTTCCGGAAATCCATTCCGGCACGGGCAGCACGCTTCCCGACTTTCTGCGCACGTGCAAGAGCAGGGAGTGACTTCGCCACGCTTTCCAGCGTATCAGCATAAGTTTCCTGACCTTTGGTTTCTTTTTTGATGGCATCCCAGTTTTTCAGGACAGTATCCGTATCTTCTGCTTTCACGTCGCCAAATACATGCGGATGACGAATAATCAGCTTTTTACAAATTTCGTCGCAAACATCCTCAAAAGTGAATGCTTTTTCCTCCTCAGCCAAGGAACAATGGAAAACGACCTGTAACAGCACGTCCCCCAGTTCCTCACGCATTAAAGGCATATCCAGCAAATCAATTGCTTCCACTGCTTCATAAGCTTCTTCCAAAAAATCATTTCGGATAGAAGTGTGATTCTGTTCTTTATCCCAAGGACAACCTTCCGGCGAACGAAGCAATTTGACAATCTCCTGTAAATCGGCGATAGTATAGCGGTCTTTTCTTTCGTAATCTATCATAATATCCTCCTGTTTCAGCGGATTTCAGACGGAACGAAACCGACCTTCTTATAAACTTTGTTGAGAGTCCGGAACGAATAGCGGAGAGCCTCTGCGCCACATTTTGTATAGCACTCTTTCAAGTATGCCTTATCTTTGATTAAACGTGCATATTCCTCACGGACAGGGGCGAGATGGTCAGCAACTGCCTCACCGACTGCGAGTTTAAAAGTGCCATAGCCCTGACCGTCAAATTCCTTGACAGCTTCTTCAATGGTCTTGCCTGTGACAGCGGAATAAATGGTCAGCAGATTGTTGATGCCGTCTTTTCCTTCACGGAAAATAATTTCAGTTTCTGAATCCGTGACAGCTCTCTTGAATTTCCGGATGATAGTGTCTTTGTCGTCAAGAATCAAAATCACTGCGTTGGGGTTGGTATCAGATTTTGACATTTTCTTTGTCGGTTCTTGCAGACTCATCACCTTAGCACCAACGGGCGGAACATAGCCTTCCGGAATCTTGAATGTTTCGCCGTAACGAGCATTGAAACGTCTTGCAATGGTTCTTGCTAATTCCAGATGTTGTGTCTGGTCAGCACCAACCGGAACGAGGTCAGCATTATATACCAGAATATCAGCTGCCATCAAGACAGGATAATCAAACAGACCTGCGTTGATGTCATCAGGGTGTTTCTGGCTTTTGTCCTTAAATTGTGTCATTCTGGAGAGTTCCCCGAACTGTGTCGAACAGTTCAGCACCCACCCAAGCATTGCATGAGTGGGAATGTGACTCTGTACGAATACAAGCGACTTTTCAAGGTTAATTCCGCAAGCCAATAACTGTGCATAGGCTTCAAGGGTCTTTTTGCGGAGTTCCGCCGGTTCAATTTTCACTGTAATTGCATGTTCATCTGCAATGAAATAGAAACAGCGGTATTCGTCCTGCAAAGGTCCCCAATTCCGGACAGCTCCAATATAATTGCCGAGTGTGAAAGTACCAGTAGGCTGAATTCCGCTGAGAATCAGCTTTTTTTCCTGTGGGTTTGTGGGTTGCTGTACCTGTTCACTCATGCCTGTTTCCTGCTTTCCGGAAGACCTTCTGCATCACGGAGCTGAGCCATGCGGAGTGCGCCCATTACCTGCTGATAGAGATAATAAACGGCTCTCTTTTCGTTGGGTTGCTGGCTGACGGTGCGGGGGTCAATTTCGGTCTTGAAAATTCCTCTCTTTGTCATGAGATAGAGGAAATGAATGCCATTGACCGGAAGCGGAAAACTGGAAGTTCTCTTTCCATACTGTTTGAGGGGAGTTGCATTGACAACGAGGTTTCTGGCTGCCTGTACAACGGACTTGTATTTTGTAGATGCTCCGGTGTATTCTCCGCCGTTGTTGAAATAGAGGTTTGCTGCACCATTGATGAAACATACCATTGTTGCAAGGACTGCCGGACCCATCGGAATATCAATGATAACGCCGTAAACTTCATCAGACTTGAATTTCATGTTGGAAAACTGTGCCGGCGGAATATGCAAAGCACTGTTTCTTGTCTGTAAATATTTGGGTGTCACCGGATATGGGTCAAGCGGTGAACGTCTTACTACTGCCATAGTCTTAAATTCCTTTCTTCTTTATTATGATATTTCTCAGCCAAACATTTCCTTTGTGAGTTTGCCGAGAATTTCCACACCCTTGTCAATGTCTGCATCCGTAGGGGTTGAATAGTTCATACGGAATGAATAGGTGACATCATTTTCAGATACCATGAAAGCACTTCCGGGGACAAGTGCAATCTTGTATTCTGCAACAGCCCTTTTGCAGAAGCCCATCATGTCATTTCCTTCCGGCAATGTGCACCAGAGGAACAGACCGCCCTCCGGACGTGTGAACGTGATGTTCTTGGAAAAATGTTCTTCCATTCCCTGTATCATGCGTTCAGCCTTCTGCTTGTAAATGGAACGAAGCATTTTCAGGTGTCCGTCAAAGTCTGTGTCTTTCACGAAATGATAAGCCAGCATCTGACCGAAATTATTGGACTGTACATCTGAAACCTGTTTGCAGACTACCATTTTCTGAATAATCTCCTTGGGGGCGATACCATAGCCGACACGGATTCCGGGGGCAAGCACTTTCGAGAAACTGCCTGCATAAATCACTCTGTTATCAGTATCAAGGCTCTTAATGGTGGGAACATCCTCACCAGCGAAACGCAAATCACCATAGGGGTTATCTTCCAGAATGATGGTATTATATCTCTGTGCAAGAGCGTAAATTTCCTTTCGTCTTGCAAGGGTAGTGGTTTTACCTGTAGGATTCTGGAAATTAGGAATCAAGTAAATCAATTTGGTATTGGGATTTTCTTTCAGGGTCTTTTCCAGAATCTCGGGGTTCATGCCGTCATCGTCAAGCGGAACGCCAACGAGATTGACATTATAGGACTTGAATGCATTCAGTGAACCAATGAAACTAGGAGCTTCACAAATTAAAGTATCACCTGCATTGCAGAGAGATTTACAAGCCAGTTCCATGACTTGCTGTGCGCCGGATGTGATAATCAAATCTTCTGTCTCCGGCTTAAAATTGCCCTGTGCCTGCATTCTTTCCTTCATGAGATTACGCAGAGGGAGATAACCCTCTGTAATGCCGTACTGCAAAACGGAAATGGGGTCTTCCTCAAATAATTTTGCAGAAATCTGCTTGACTGTTTCAATGGGAAATGCTTCCGGTGCTGGATTTCCGGCAGCGAAAGAAATGACCTCAGGGTCAGAAGTGAATTTCAGAATCTCACGGATGGCGGATGCCTGTAAGTGAGAAACTTTTTCAGAAAATACATAATTCATAGATTTCATTCCTCTAACATAATATTCAATAACAGTATGTCTCAAAGACCTACATTCCTATTTTACTACAAATTTTCGATTATGTCAAGACTAAATTCCGATATTCTGTAGAATTCCGGAAAAAAGTCTTGAATCAGAAGGGGGCAGAATATGAAAAAACAAACATTTCTGAAAGGTTCACTGTTGTTGACGGTATCCGCATTACTGGCGAAAATCTTGGGAGCGGTCTTTAAATTACCATTAACCGCCGTTTTAGGCGGTACGGGGATGGGATATTTCAGCTGTGCATATGGGTTGTTTTTACCATTATATGCCATCTTCGTGACAGGGCTTTCAACGGCGGTCGCTAAGATGGTGGCATCTTATGCCGGAATGCATCAGATGAAATCCGCCCGATATGTCCGGAGCATTGCAAGGAAAATATTTTTCATGGTGGGATTGCTTGCATCCGTGGGGGCTTGTATGGGGGCGAAAATTTTCACCATTCACACGACTGGAAATACAGAAGCATATCCGGCAGTATTGGCAATGACACCGGCAATTTTATTTTGCTGTCTGACAGCGGTGGAGCGTGGATATTATGAGGGCTTATGCTGTATGACCCCGACCGCAGTCTCTCAGGCAGTGGAAGCATTGACAAAGGTCATTTGTGGGCTGTTGGGGTGTTACTGGTTTGCAAAAATCCAATTCATGGGGATGAATCCGGAATCCGCCGGAGCTTGCGGAGCAGTCGCAGGGGTGACGTTATCGACAGTGGCAGGGTATCTTTGTATGTTCGCATTCCATGAGAAACAACAGGAAATTTCCGGAACATTGCCGACTTTCGGGGAAGTGGTTCGGGAATTGCTGAAAATCATGATACCCGTATCATTAGGGGCATTGGTGACGAATCTCACGTCATTGATAGATTTATTCACAGTCATGAGACAATTCACCAGACAACTGGCAGAAAATCCCCTTGCATTTTATCAGGGGGCGAATTTATCAAAGGAAATCCCTCTTGAAAATGCATCCGCTTTTGTGTATGGGTCATTTATGGGGTTATCGGTGACAGTATTCAATTTAGTGCCATCCTTAACGAATATGCTCGCAAAAGGGGTATTACCCTGTACGGCGCAGGCATGGGCAAGCGGTGACAAAAGACAAGCTACGGACTATGCAAGGCAAGTATTATTATTAACTGGTATCGTGGCGATACCGTCGGGATGTGGGATTTTCGCCCTCTCAAAGGGAACGCTTGAATTTTTATTCGCCGGACAGAATGCCGAAATTGAAACTTCGTGGAAAAGTCTGCAATATCTTGCAATTGGCATCATTTTCCTCTGCATGACGTTTCCGGTGTTCAGCTTATTGCAGGCAGTCGGAAGGGCAGACATTCCAGTGAAAGTGATGCTGTTCGGGGTTGCGGTGAAATTCGTGGGAAATTTGATATTGATACCGCATTTTTACACGGCAGGGGCTGGAATGTCAACAAGTATCTGTTATCTGGTGATTCTGATTTTGGCAGTATATCATTTGCGAAAAACATTGGGCGAACCGTTGCATTTAATCGGGGCAATGACAGCACAATGTTACAGCGGTATTCTGTGCGGAGTTTCTGCATGGTTATGCTATGGGAAAATTATCATGATGTTACCGCAGAGAATTGCATTTTTAGGAGCTGTATTGGTGGGGGCTGTCGTTTATGTAATTTGTCTGTTCCTCACGCAGGGGAAACAGGTGATACAATTTCTTTCACGCAGTATCTGATTTTTTCTTGACAATCCTCTGTTATGTATGGTATACTTAGAAAGGATAGGCAACAAAACGGAATTTCATGGGGGTGAGGACATGAATCAAAAAATTATTCTGATACATCGGATACTGTTTTCAGTTTGTGTAATTCCGCTTGCCACAAGTCTCATTTTTTATCTGATAAAATGGAATCAACTCCCTGACGAAATCGGGATGCATTTTGACTTTGAGGGAAATTTTGATGTTGTTTCCTCGAAAATTTACGGCTTTTACCCCCATGTCATAGGCGGTTTGATTCTCGCAGGAATGGCGGGCGCAAACCATCTCATTGAGACCAAAAACACTGGACTCAAGATAACTGAAAAGGGTGAAAAATTATTCAAGGCGGTACTGATTCTGACCCTTGATTGCTTTACATTTATGTGGAGTTCGTATTTTTCGTTTTGGGCATATTCTGTTTCTACACAGTCGCCTTTGAATACTCGACTTTATGGCAGAATCGAAAGTGTTATCATGGTATTGCTTTTGATAGGTATTGGCATACAAAATTATATTTGTATCAAGTACAAAACTGAAAAGAAATATGTTGATTCAAATTTGATGCACAGGCTAAGCAGATTGATTCCATGGTTGTTGACAGCCGGAGGTATATGGGCGATTGCGGAAAGTTGGAACAGACACCCTTCTGATGAAGAATTATATTTCAATCCGGAATATCAAGGCTTGGCATACTTTGAGAATTTCAATGCTTTTGGGGATAAAAGACTTTTGCTGATACCACAAATTCTGATAATTGCATTGCTTGTGATTTTCGAAATCCTATCAGCAAAAGCAACTAAAGCAAATAACAACATTCTTGTTTCACTGACAGACAAATTAAAGCTGATATGTGGAGTATTTTTCTTTTGGTGGAATCTGTTGCTTGACACGGAAACCCGTATCGGGATTGTTTCAGTTGGCTTATTTGGATTGCTTTGTATCATATCCATTGTAACATATATAACAAGAAAAAATAAAAT
>DGHF01000148.1 GCA_002392545.1 Ruminococcus sp. UBA3855 | reverse complement strand
GGCTTGTAACCTCTCTGCAAATGAATATCGAAAAAAAGGCTGATGCAAATCGGTCTTTTCGTGTTGTCCAAATTTTTGAAAATCTGATAAAATCAAAGTGAATATATCAAAACACAAGTTCTTTGCCTGAATTTCTGGCAGAGAATTTCTTTTTTCATGCTGAAAATTCATGTTAGCTTATGTAAAAATTACATAATATTTTTCTATCAGCTTATGTAAAATTTCTATATATCTTATGTAAAGTTTCCATAACACATACATATATTATTTTTTCATACTTTTTTTCAGAATGTGTTGTAACACGACACAACAAAAATATAAAAATCAAAAGTACACCATTTTGAATACTTTCAAGGCGGCGTACCCTCAAGGTGTCCTTGTGTGTCCTTTGAAAAGTATGTCAAGTAGGTTTAATCTTATATCTTGACATATTTCAGGGAATGTGTTACACTTAGTTAAGAGGATTTTGAGAGGAGATGCCAAACAATGGAAGATAAAAGAAAGACCTACATCGGTTATGTCCGGGTATCAAGTGTTGACCAGAACGAAGCTCGACAGTTGAAGGCTCTGGAAGACTTCGGACAGCCGATACATAGAATCTTTATGGATAAGTGCAGCGGCAAGGATACTAACCGACCAGAGTTTCAGAAGATGATGGAGTATGTCCGTGATGGAGACGTTGTTGTTGTCTGCGAATACTCAAGACTTGCCCGGAGCAGTACTGACCTGTTGCGAACAGTCAAGGAACTACAGGACAAGGGTGTTGAGATTGTCAGCCTTCGGGAACGTTTAGATACAACAACACCAGAAGGGCGATTCATGTTGACTGTATTTGCTGGATTGGCTGAATTTGAACGTGAAATCATGAGAGAACGCCAGAAAGAGGGCATTGCTATTGCCAAAGCACAAGGAAAGTTCAAGGGCGGTAAGCCAAAGCCTATTGACATGGAGAAGTTCAGAGCCGAATGTAAGAAGTGGAGGGCAGGAGAACAGACTGCTACTGCCGCAATGAAGAATATGGATATGAAACCGAACCGATTTTATAGGAAAGTGAAAGAGTTTGGATTATAACATACACATATGCACATGTGTATGAAATTGGATTGACTTCTATCCGAAGTTCTGATAAAATAATAGTGAGGTGATTCCATGAAAGAATTCAATATTACAGGGACTTGCTACCCAGAATGCCATTACATGGTGAATCTTGACAGCAGACTTGCTCAGATAAAGCAGATGGTTGATGCCGGAAAGTATTTTTCTATCAATAAAGGCAGGCAATATGGTAAGACCACTACATTAAGGGCATTGAGAGCATATCTGAATAAAGAATATATTATTGTTAGTCTTGATTTTCAAGCACTTAGCAGTTCAGAATTTGAGAATGAGCAGACATTTGTGAGGGCAATGGCAAGAGGATTATACCAGTTAAAGACAGTAAAATCACATATGAGTCATGAGATTCAAAAAGAAATGAAAAAAATGAAATCTCATGATAACTCTTATCTCCTTGCTGATTTGTTCAATATTTTGAGTGATTGGTGTGGAGAAGTCGATAAACCTATCGTACTTATGATTGATGAAGTAGACCAAGCATCTAACTATCAGATTTTTCTTGACTTTTTAGCACAGTTACGCTACTATTACTTGAATAGACAGGATTATTCTACATTCCAGTCCGTGATTCTTGCTGGAGTACATGACATCCGTAATCTGAAACTGAAAATTAGACCTCAGTCAGAGCATCAGCATAACAGCCCATGGAATATTGCCACTGACTTTGATGTGCAGATGAATTTTTCTCCGGAAGAAATTGCTGGAATGCTGGAAGAATATGAAGCAGATTATCATACAGGCATGAATATTTCGTCAATAGCTCAGATGATTTATGATGATACATCTGGTTATCCTGTTTTAGTTTCTTCTTTCTGTCGGTTGATGGATAAAAAATTATCGGGAACAGAAATGTTTCCTACCAAATCTTCTGCATGGACAAAGGAAGGATTTCTTAGGGCTGAAAAAATTTTGCTGACAGAAAAGACTCCATTGTTCGACAGCCTGATTGATAAATTGAAAGGAAATGAACGACTCCGGAATCTTCTGCATAGAATTTTGTTCGGCGGCAAAAACATTCCATACAATGCAGATAATGATGCGATTGATGTTGCTGCGATGTATGGATTTGTGACGAACCGGAACGGACAGCTTGCGGTCTTCAACAGAATTTTTGAAACCAGAATCTATGAATGGTTTCTCTCCGTGGAGCTGACCAGTGGCAATGATTTCTCTGGCGGTAACAAGAATCAGTTTGTTGAGAATGGCAGACTGAATATGGAAAGAGTTCTGGAAAAATTTGTGGTTGATTTTGATTTCGTTTATGGCAGCCGTGATGACAAGTTCAAGGAAGAAGTCGGCAGAAGATTGTTCCTGCTGTATCTGAAACCTATCATTAATGGCACTGGATTCTATCACATTGAATCAAGAACCAGAGATGAACGCCGTATGGATGTTGTTGTTGACTATGGAACGGAACAGCATATCATTGAACTGAAAATCTGGCATGGAGAGCAGTACAATTCTGATGGAGAAAAGCAGCTCGCTGACTATCTGGATTATCATCATTTGAAAAAAGGTTATCTCCTGACTTTCAATTTCAATCAGAAGAAAGAAACTGGAGTAAAGCATGTGCAGTATGGTGATAAAGAATTGATAGAAGTAACCGTGTAAAATTTTGAGAAATCAAACCCAGCAAGCAAGGGTATCGGTATTACTTTCATAATTTGTTCACAAATCTGAAAGCCACCTATACCACAACTTGTTAGGGAAAAATTTCCCTAAGACCCTTGTGAAAAAAATATTTTTTCAGAGAAATTTTTCACTCACTTTTGAAAAAATCTGATAAGGGTTTCAGGGATTTTCCCTGAGAAATGATGCAGAACAAGCGAACAAATTTTCAAATTTGTGGCACTGTTCTGCCGTGCTTGCTGGTTTTGTTTCATCTGATTTTTTTCACTCCAAAAACTTTACCAGCAAGCAAGTACTTTGTGGTAACAAGTCCCGCAAAGTACGATTTTTCCCCGAACCCCTGCTGAATAAGTTCTGGAAAAAAACACAGGTATACCTTGTTACACTTGCGATAAAGAATGTTCCTATAACTTGTTATAGGACAATGCAATTTTTTTGCGTATCATTAGAAAAATTTTTTTACTATTTATCAAAGATTAGCAGGCGATGGAGAATATCAATTTGGAATCACAAATTTTTCCAGAGCTTTCTTCCGCTTTCGCTGAACCGTTCTCAAATCGTAAAACATTTCATCAGCAATTTTCTCATTAGTTTGGTATAGCAAATAGAAGCGTGTCAAAATTTCCTTTTCGTCTTCTGCTACATCTGAATCAGCAATCGCTTGTTCAATTTGCGGTCTGATTTGTAGCAGCTCACGTAATGCTTTCCGGTGTTCTTCTATCACAAAGTGCAATGCTTCTTCTGCTTCGCTGTCAGAAATATTACATTCTTTTGCTTCTTTCATCAAGACTGTGTCCTGTTTGATTTGCTGCTGTAAAATACTGATGCGATAATCTGCCTCAAATGCTCTGTTAAGCCAGGCATGTTCTTTTTCACAGCTGACAGGAACACACTTTGCTCTGACAAAACGGTTGCTTTTGCGTAAATTCATCTCACGTCCTCCTGTTCCTGAATCTGTTCTGTTATTCAAAAGCTGACAGCATCAGAGTTTTGGTCAATCCAATTTCCATTGCAGTCCATAACAAAACATTTATTAGCTACATACAAGATATAGCAAATGCTTCCGGCAGACAGATGCCAGTCCGGAAAATCTTCTGCTGTAGGTAAATCCACTGTATCATTTGCGACTATTTTGACACGCACGAGCCATTTGCCATCAGCCATTTTTCGGATATATTCTGCCGCTGTGATTTGTGCATTAGTGAGTTCTACCCAGTCAGAACTATCTGGTTTATCCTCAGAACTATCGTCTTGAAGAACCCATTCTCCAGAATTATCAAGCTCATAGAAGTCTCCGGTACTGATAACATGGGCAGTACTGCCCATAAGCCAGTTGTTTTTTGGCTGCGGAAGGTCAGAAACAGCAGTACAATCTATTTCTACTATATACAGAGATGTTTTTTTGTCATCTTCTGTTTTCAGTCCAGTGTAGTGTCTGCTTCTAATCGTATACATAAAATCACCTCTCACTGTCATTTTTAAGCTGTTCCAGGACTTTTTTCAGCTTTTCCGGCAGAGGCAGTCCCATTTCTCCGACGTTCTCCAGAATGCTGATGCCCTCATTTGCGATATAAAAGCCGATGACTGCACTCCGGCACACAGAAGATTCGCCGCCGAAAAGCTGTGTGTCGAGAATATGCCCCACTGAAACAATAATCAGCATCAAGCCTTTTTTCAGAATCCCCTCAAAGCCTGTGGAGCTTGAGAGTTTTTTCAGAATGATACCAACTATCACTCCCGTGATATAGTCCAGAATCATAAAAGCGATTAAAGCCAGAATCAGCCCGTCGAGACTGCCCCAGAGAAATCCGGCAATGCCGCACAGAACCGAGCATGTCCATCGGATGAAGTCGCTCATAAATGTTTCCTCATTTCATTGATAGCGTCTATGATTTCCCATTCTTCCAGCCGGAGCAGGTCGCGCCTTGCTTTCAGCCGTTCATATTCCATATTGCGGAGATTTTCATTTTCAAGTTCGGCATTCAGTTTTTTGAGCTTACGAGTGATTTTATAGTACAGAATCTGATATTCTTTCAGTAATTCTTCCATATTATTCATCCTCTGTCAGGATATAGGCGCGGTTTGAACTGTAGGTTTCAAGTTCGTCGTAAGATTCCTGAGTCATAACAGAAGCCGGAAGGAAATCTGTATATGTTACAACAGTATCATTCGCCGGAAGAACAGGCGGAGTATACAGCAGCCCGTCATAGTAGCCCTGACAGCCTTCAGCGGCAGTCAGAGAGCTTGTCTGCTCATAATTGTGCAGCAGGTCATTCGGGCAGGTGATGCCGTGCAGGAGAAGCTTTGCATGAATTCCGGCAGAAATACCGATGCCTGCACCGTTTTCAGAATCTGCCGTGTAGCCTTTGAAACTGCATTCAGAAGCATGAAGGCTGCTGCTGACACCGAATCCGTATCCGTTCAGTTCGCCGATTCCGGTGAAAATGCAGTTGGTGAAATTTCCGCCTGCAAGACCGCCGTATGCTGTTTTCCCTTCTGCCGTGAATTTACTGTCTGAAACATGAGAATTCAGTGCCGAAATGCCTGCGGCGGTTTCTTCTGATGTTCCGGAAACAGAAATACTGCATCCGGATACTGCTGCATCAGAACCCGACATAATGCCCCACAGCATATTATCAGAAGAAAATTCAGCCTTACAGTTTATCAGTCTGCCGCCAAGCATATGATAACAGGTGACACCTGCCTCACATCCGTCCAGACTGCCATAAATATGACAGTTTTCAAGTGCAGCATCCCTGATGTCAATCAGATTCTGCATTGCTGAAGCCTCGGAAAGACTTAAATCCGGATAATTCAGCATCAGATTTTTGACTGTGCAGTTTCTGAAATACGCGAACTGATGACTTTTTGCTGTGATAATACCGCAGTCAGCAAAATCAAGCACAACCTCAACGGTGTCCGGATTCCGGTAAACCATGCTGTAAGCTGCCTCATCTACCTCTGAAGTATCGTCACTCACACCGAAATTTCCGACTATTTTCAGCACTTTTCCGCTGTGGGACTGTTTCCAGTCATAGATATATGCCGGAAGTGTGATATTATCATTCACGCTGTTACAGTGATAGCAGTCATCTTCCAGTACGGAGAGCCGGTTCAGAATTTGTCCGACTTTATCAAATCCGAGGATTCTGCCGCATACATCAGAGTTCCAGCGTTCATCACCAATGTCATTCTGATAGATTTCTGTCCTTCCGCCCCATACCATAATATAGGCAAGTGAAATTTCCCAGATATTTTCATCGCGCTGTAATGCCGGAATGGCAGGCGTTTCGCCGGGAGTTCCGCGCTTTAGGGCGATTTCCATTGTCCGGAGTGTTCTGTTCAGTCGAACCACAACCCTGTCAGCTCTGTTTAGGATAATATCCGGCTGGTCGAGTGTCAGAAACAGTTCTGCATCATTATGAATCCACTTCCGCCCGATGAAACCCCATCCGGGCAGAACCTTCACGGTCAGACCGGAGCTTTCGCATACTTGCAGCGTGTTTTCCGGTTCAGCCATGACCCCGTCAGGAATCAGCATTTCAAAGAAATTGGAAATGTCATCAGCACTGTATTTTCTGTCACCGTCAACAGAATCAAAAAATCCGAAAGTAATCATTTATTCACCTTCCAGTCTGAGAAAGTCGGAATTAGCCTGTAGCCTTCGGCATCCTCGACCTCTGTGATTTCAGTTACAACAGCCGTTCCGCTGATACCATATTCATTTATAACAGAAACCTTATCTCCGAGACTGTAGTCAGTCCCGAACCGGTACATATCTGTGTTGAGAATTTCGCCACTGAATTCTTCTGTTTCTTTGCAATTTTCCCTTTCTTCTTTTGCCTGCTGCGACAGGACAGCATCATATTCTTCCGGAGTAAGTTCCCCGTCATCTGTTTTAGAAGAAATATTCCGGGCATCCAGCCACTTTTCACGAAGAAAAATACCGGAAGCTTCAGTATCATAAGAAGTAAACCTGACTCTGTCTCTGCCCTCGCCCTCTCCGGCGATTGTGACAGAATTGAATTTTGTCGTTCTGTCCAGAAGATAGCTTGTACTGCCGAGATTTTCAAAATCAGGAGAAAAAATCACACAGGGATTTTCCGACTGATTCATGCTTCTGTCCGTGCTTTTATAGATATCAAATACAAAATATTCACCGTCAAATGTCAGCCGGAATCCGTACTGATACAGATTGCAGACATCTGAAATTGTTTCCAGAACATTTTTGCCGGTGACCTGTTTTTCAATTGTTTCTGTATATCCGTGAGAATCTGCCTGTCTTATCAGGTCAATACGCCGATATCTGAGGTTCATCTGCATAAATTGATTCAGTACAATCTGACGCAGAAATCCTTCTGCAGTGCCTTTGTAGGAGAACATGCGCGGAATGATTCTTCTTCCGAGCAGTCCTTCCGAAGAACAGCCGGAAATAATCAGATGGTCGCCATTTTCATGGTCTGCTGTCAGTTCTATTCGTTCTGACAGCATAGAAGTGTCTGTATCATCTCTTGTAATCAGCGTTTCATTTTCAGAAAACAGTTCCAGAAGTTCCCGGCTTGCCGGAAGATAAAGCTCAAATTCTCCTGCCTGACTGAAACGCTGTACCCAGATAACAGATTCTGCATAATCTATCACAAGTGTTTTCTGAAATTTCTGTCCGTCGTATTTCCAGATATACAGATTCATTCAGACACCTCCGTAAAGCTCAACAGCAGCGAACAGGATTCTGACTTTATCCGTGTCGCTTGCCGTGAATGTGAAGTCATTTGCACCGACAGCAAGCTGAATCCATGAAGAACCAGTTTTCATATAATTCAGAAGATTGACCGTTTCACCGTTCCGGAGCAGGGAAACACTCTTTTCTCCCTGCTTGGTGTTCAGTGTGATGATATCGTCAGCCTGAAACGTGTAATCAAAGCCAAAAAACTGCTGTGTAGCAGAATTGTAGATGTTTAAATCTGATACTTCTCCGGAAATCTCAATCGTAATGATACATCCGCAGACGGCATCGCCACGATTGACAATTGTGCAAAGAGGAAGATTTCGACGTTCTGAGAATGGTATCGGATTTTGTATCGAGAACGGGAATTCAAACAGTTTCATGATTCTGGAAAGCTCGCTGTAAAGAATGGCTGCACTTTCCCAGAACGGACGAGGGCAGAGAATTGAAATCTGCATCTGTTCCCGTTCCACAAACAAGTCACCTTCCAGAACTTCTACATAGCCGACAATCTTTACATTCCTGTTTTCATTCCGGAAATAGACAATGCACGCCGTTTTCATAGGGAAAATACGATACAGCCGCTGTCTGTTGGCTTCAATATCGCCACGAAGGTCAATATCGATAACGAGATTTCGCATACCAACTCTTGATGAATTGTAACGGCTGCCGTCTGCTGCACTTTCGCTGGTATTGACAGCAGTATCAGGACGAGTCAGACCACTGATGCCGATAACTGCATAGTTCTGTTCATCATTGGTCAGCTCGAAGATTTCTCCTCTGGTGTTCTCAATTTTGAGTTCAAACAGCTCCATCAGGTCAAATCCTCTCTTTTGAGTGTGCGAATCAGGTTCTTTGTCTGCCGATAGATTTCAGACCGAGAAAGAGCCTTTGGGCTGGTATTCGTCTGATTGAAATTGTAGTTCTTGACAACAGTCGCACCGCCTGCACCTGCCAGACTGCCGTTTTTCGGAAATTTCGGAAAAATGTCATCTTTCAGCAGGTCAGCAAGTTTTTTCAGACCGGCTTTGTTTCGTTCCAGAGGAATGACGGCTTCTGTACCTGCTTCACCGATTTGTGCAATTGTCGGTTTTTTTACGATACCGCCCTTTGCAAGCTGAGGAATTTCAGGAACAGAGAATCTTGAAATCAGACCTGCAAACGGCTGAAAATCCAGAATCTGAATTCCGGCAATTGTGTCGAGGGCGTTGTTAATCGCATTGAACGGCACAGCAATGATTGTATTGATGCCTCTAATCAGCGTATTGACAACACTCTTGAACGCTGAAAAAATGCCGTCTTTGATGCCGTCAAATACTTTTCCACCTGTAGAAAATACATCCTTGACACGCTGCCATGCAGCCGAAAACTTGTCTCCGAACCAGTCAGCAACATGGGCGAATGTCTGCGTGATGCCGTCCCATGCCTGAACAGCACCATTTTTCACACCGTCCCACATTCCGGTAAAGAAGTTATTAACCGGCTGGATAACATTATCATTGAACCATGTTCCGACAATCTTCCAGCCGTTCTTGATGTTCTCCCATGCAGTCAGGGCGAAATCTTTGACGGCAGTCCAGAGAGCGATAAAGAAATTCTTAATTGGCTGAATTACGTTGGTATTGAACCATGTTCCGGCAATCTTCCAGCCGTTCTTGATGTTCTCCCATGCAGTCAGGGCGAAATCTTTGACAGCAGTCCAGAAAGCGATAAAGAAATTCTTAATTGGCTGAATTACGTTGGTATTGAACCATGTTCCAGCGATTGTCCAACCATTCTTGATGTTCTCCCATGCAGTTAGAGCTGATTCTTTTACGCCGTTCCAGAGAGCTGTAAAGAATTCTTTAACCGGCTGAATCACGTTGGTGTTAAACCATTCACTGGCTAATGTCCAGACTGCGAAAATCAGGTTGATACAGCCCTGTGCCAGTTCGCCTATAATTGCCCATGCTTCAGTAAAGAACGTAATCACAGGCTGGAAGAAGGCTTTCACCGGCTCAAATACGTTGCTGTTTATCCATTCAGCAATTGTGCTGAATACAGCTTTGATTCCATTCCAGAGGCTTACAAAAAACGCAGTTACACTATTCCAGACGGATTCTGCTTTTTGCTTTGCTGATATGAAGAAACCAACAACAGCATCTAAAGCGTTCCAGACATTTTTGATACTTTCCCATGCGGATGCAAAGAATCCAACAACAGCATCCATGCCAATCTGGAAGATTTCCTGAAAATCATTCCAGACCTTTAAGAAAAATTCTTTGATAGATGTCCAGCCGGAAATCCAGTTATCAAAAAATTTGAACAGCGTTTCCTGAATGGATTCCCACAGACCTATCCAGAAATTCCTGAATTCTTCTGACGTATTCCATAACGTAATAAAGCCAACAACAAGTGCAGTAATTGCTGCTACAATCAAACCTACAGGGTTTGCCAGCATTGTTGCATTAAGTGCCATTTGTCCAGCTTTTACGGCTTGAATCGTTGTCAAAAATGCCTGAAATGCTGTGATAGCCTTTTGAACTGCTGCTACCATTGCGAAAATACTCGTTACTGCTTTGAATGCAACAAATCCAGCAGCAATTCCAGCCAGAGTGGAAATCAGTTCGCTGCCGTGGTCTATCAGCCAGTTGATGCCTTTCTCAATCACTGGTGCGGCTTCGTTAACTTTGGTTAGTGCCTTGTCAAGGGCAGTTCCCACCCATGCTGCTGCTTTCCGGAGAGAAGGCTCAAATTTCTCATAGATTGCAATTTCAACGGCTTCGAGCTTGCTTTTCAGAATTGTCAAGTCACCGCCAAGATTGTCAATCATGGTTTCGGACATGTTCTGTGCAGCATCTTTGGAATTATAAATTGCATCTGCCAGCTTGTTATAATCTTCTTCAGATGCGTTTACAATTGCCATCATACCGGCAAGATTCTGTTTACCAAAGATAATAGCAGCATCCTTGAGCTGTTCAGCCTGTGTTAGACCTTCTTCGGACTGCTCCAGTTCGCTGATAATATCGTCATATTCTCTGATATTTCCTTCGTTGTCGACCAACTCAACATTGACTGCTTTGAGAGAAGAACGCAGGACATCCATGATTTCTTTTAAAGATTTCATGTTTCCGTATTCGTCTGTAAATGCTGTATGTCCGGTCTCTACAGTTTGGATTGTCCCTTGCTGTGCTTTGGTCAGGGCGTTCTGTGCATTGGTCA
>DGHF01000222.1 GCA_002392545.1 Ruminococcus sp. UBA3855 | reverse complement strand
TTGAAAGGGCTGCACGTGCTACCGCTCTAACGGCTGCATTCATGCCAGGGGCATCGCCACCACTTGTTAATACACCAATCTTTTTCATATTTTTTCATTCTCCATTCTGCATTTGCAAAAATTACAGTGCTTACAGTACTATTTTACAACATTTCCGGCATTCTGTCAAGTGTTTTTCATGAATTCTTTGACAAAAAAATATCATAGAATCAAAAAACGGCTAGATTTTGCGTGATATTGCCGAAATCAGCCCCATTTTTTCGGGGCGAAAAACTTGCTGTAATTTTTCATAGGTTGTTTGTGAAATATTTACAAAAATTCGAGGATTGCATTGTATATATTTCCGGTCGGTCATACGGTACAGAATCAGCTCCGTTTCTCCCTTGCAATCATTCCCCATTTTCTGCAACTGCTGATGCATGTTTGAATCAATGGATTCAATTTTAATACATAACTGCATATTCCGGAACAGAATGGGGAATTCCTTCGCTTCGTGGATTTCTTCACAAATGAAACTGTTGTTCCCACGCTGAGACAATTTCCCTTTGATATACAAATTATTTCCTTTTTTCAGCTTTTCAAGATTCTGGGAATACTGGCTCGCAAATATCACTGCATCCATTGTGCCGGATTTGTCTTTCACTTTCAGGAATGCCATTTCATCACCTTTTTTGGTCTTTACCGCTCTGACTTCCTCAACCATCACCAAAATTTTGACTGCATTCTGTGTGGTCGCCCTTTGC
Organism: Ruminococcus sp. UBA3855; assembly: GCA_002392545.1. GTDB lineage: Bacteria > Bacillota > Clostridia > Oscillospirales > Ruminococcaceae > UBA3855. Next base: position 38,175 of record DGHF01000222.1, on the reverse strand, counting down.
AGATTTGCCAACGGCTGACATTTCAACAGCTCCCTCAGCCATTCCATAGAATCCAACGGATGACCTGAAACATATACCCCTAAAAGTTCTTTTTCCATTTCCAGAAGCTGTGACCGATTGTAATTTTCCATCGGGGGAATTTCGGGGGTTTCGTCTTCTATGGTTTCTGCATCTCCAAATAAGCTCATTTGTCCTTCGGTTTCCCTTGACGAAAATTTCATTTTCCGGAAAAATCTTTCGTAATTTTCCAGCATCTGACGGCGGTTACAATCCAGATTATCTAATGCTCCCACCTGTATCAGGTTCTTGATTGATTTCTGTGAAGGATTCATTTTAAATATTCTTTCGCAGAAATCTGCAAAACTTGTGAATATTCCGTTCTTTTTCCGCTCTGCAAGAATTTTATCAGAACAGATGTCGTCCATTCCCTTTATGGCTGATAATCCGAAATAAATTACTCCGTCTTTGAATATGAATTTGTATTCGCTTTGATTGATGTCGGGGGGATTCATGCGGATTCCGGCTTTCCTGCATTCCTCCATGTATGCTGAAAGAGCTGTCATTTTCGTAGAACTGTGCATGATGCTCGTCATCAGAGATGCCATAAATTCCCCACAATAATGATATTTCAGATATGCTGTCTGATACGATAACAATGCATAGGCGGCGGCATGACTTTTATTGAAAGCGTACAGCGCAAAATTCGCCATCATGTCAAAAATGTGATTTGCTGTTTCCATGGGTACACCCTTTGCAATCGCCCCTGTACAATTATCATTTTTTCCAGAACCATACAAGAAAATCTGCCGTTCCTGTTCCATGGCTTCTACTTTCTTTTTTGACATATTCCGGCGCACAATGTCCGCTTGTCCAAGGGAATAGCCCGCCATTTTCTGGAATATCTGCATCACTTGCTCCTGATAAATGATACAGCCGTAAGTTGTCGAAAGAATGTCTTTCAACATCGGGTGCGGATAAGTAATATTTCCGCTTTTCCGGTTGTGGATGTAGGTGGAAATTGCATCCATAGGTCCTGGACGATACAAGGCAAGGGCTGCAATAATATCCTCCATGTTCTGCGGTTTTAACCGCATGAGAAATCCTCTCATTCCGGCACTTTCTAACTGAAATACTCCCGTCGTGTCTCCGCTGGCTATCATCTGATATACTTCCATGTCGTCAAGGGGGATTCTGTCAACCGAAAAATCCGGATGATGTTTCTGCACAGAACGTTCCGTGTCTCTGATGTAAGTCAGATTTTTCAGCCCCAGAAAATCAATCTTCAAAAGTCCCATCCTGTCAAGGTCGTTCATGGTGTATTCCGTGACAGGAGTATCATCTTTCTGCTTGAATCTGAGAGGGACATATTCACTTAATACCATCGGGGCAATCACTACACCGGCGGCATGGATGCTTGTATTTTTGACAATTCCCTGTGATTTTACCGCCATATCCAAAAGATATTGCACATTTCCGCCACCCTGATAATATTTCTGCAATTTTTCGTTGCTGTTGACGGCGGTCTGAATATCATGATATTCCGATACAATTGCTATGATTTCATGACGGATTTCTTCGGGAATGTTCAATGCCCGACCTATGTCACGGACGGCGGATTTTGGTTTCAGGGTATCAAATGCGATAATTTCGGCAACGTGTTCACTGCCATAACGATTGATGACGTAATCTTTCACTTTCTGCCGTCCTTCTGCACAGAAATCCAAATCGAAATCAGGCATGTTCTTTCGTTCCGGATTCAAAAAACGTTCGAAAATCAACTGCCTTTCTATGGGGTCTATCTGCGTGATGCCCATACAATACGCACAGAGACTCCCTGCGCCTGAACCTCTTCCAGGTCCGACAGGAATATCCTGACTTCTTGCGTATCGGATGAAATCACTCACAATCAGAAAATAATCCACAAAGCCCATTGCATTGATGACTTTCATTTCATGTTCTAGTCTCTCTGTGATTTCCTTTGCGGGAAACTCCCCATACCGCTTTTTCATTCCTTCATAACAAAGTTGCCGGAAATAGCTGTTATTGTCTGTGATGCCGTTCCTCACGAAACGTGGGAGACGGATTCCGCCAAATGGAAAACTCTCTGCACACCGATTCGCTATGATTTTCGTGTTGGATATTGCTTCCGGAATACTGCTGAAAATCCGCTCCATTTCTTCTGTCGTTTTCAGATACCATTCACCGGAAAATAAATCTGACTGTTTTAATTTGTCAATGGTCTGATTGTTCCTTATGCAATGCTGAATTTTTAATAAATTGACATCCTCACGCTGTACATAATGTACGTTGTTCGTGGCGACTGTCTGAATCCCTGTCTCCTTGGCAAGCCTGCAAAGAGTATTGAATAATTTCCAGTCCGGCGAACTGTGAATCTGCAATTCCAGAAAAAAGGATTCCCTCCCGAATATGTTCACATACCTCAGAACGGCAATTTTCGCCCCCTGATAATTTCCCGACAATAATTGCTGTTCGATTTCGCCGTTGATGCCTGATGAAAGACATATCAACCCTTTGTGATATTTCCGGAGTAATTCAGAATCAATCCTCGGAACGTTGAAAAAGCCTTCCTGATTCGATAACGTCACAAGCCTTGCAAGATTCTGATAGCCCTCATAATTTTCACACAACAGAACAACCTGATAATTTTCACTGTCAATATTCGGGTCTTTGTGATGCCGTGAATCCTTTGCAAGATAGCATTCACATCCAATAATGGGCTTGATTCCCATTTTTCGGGCGGTGTCATAAAACGAAACGGCACTGTATAAGTTGCCGTAATCCGTTAATGCTATTGCAGTTTGTCCCATTTCCTTTACTCGCTGAATCAATTCTTCTATCCGGCAGGTGGCAGATAACAGACTGTATTCCGAATGTACGTGCAAATGCACAAAATCACTGGGGTTCATTTCCGATTCTCCTTTCTGTAATTTTCTGCAATCGCTGAAAGCCGGCGGAAACGGTGATTCACCCCTGAACGCCCGATGGGCTTATGAAGCATTTCCCCTAATTCCTGCAAACTTAAATGCGGATTTTCAAGACGTAATTCCGCAAGTTCTCTCAATTCCGGCGAAATTTCCTTTAAACTTCCGTCATGATTTATAATTTCGTGAATGTCCTTGCATTGCTTCTCAGAGGCGGAAATTACCTTGTCAATGTTCGCCATATCACAATTATTCATCCGGTTAACTCTATTTGTTACTTCTTTGTCAATCTGAATGTCAATCAATTCCAATGTGCATTTCTGCGCTCCCATAAAGGTCAGCAAGTCCCCGATTTCATCACAGGTTTTCAGATAGGCACAAAATGAATATTTCCGCTGAATGATATTCGGGTGTACTCCTACACTATACAAAATGTCACATAAATCATGGCATAATTTTTCCGTCGGGGCGGTGAATTCAAGGTGGTACTCTTTCATGGGGTCGGTGATGCTCCCACACGTCAGAAATACCCCTCCTAAAAATGCCCCCATACTGTTGGTGGGAAGATTCCTCTGGTCAATGCAACGCTTTTCATGAATGTGAAACCTGTGCCGGACAATGGTTACTGATTTCTTTCCCATTATCCGGTAAATATACAGGGTGCTTCCGTCTTTTCGGGGCTTCTGTTCAATCTGCAAGGGGATGGACGGAAATATTGTCCGCATGAGTGCAGGAAATACGGCACTGAATATCGAACTTTCACTTTTCAGACAGATTTCTTCCTGTGTGATTGTCCGCCCATATAATAACATTCCATACAAACACGCAAAACGCTTGTCATGGTCGTTGATGGTGTCCCGAATGCACTCCCGAACATGATGTGAAAATGTCATAATATCCCCCCTCAGTGATTGCCTTTGGTGATGTCCCTGTGTAGCTTGTGGACACGATAGCCCTTTTCACGCAAGAAATCACCTACCAGCTCCGCAAAGGTAACGCTTCTGTGCTTTCCTCCCGTACATCCGAACGCTATCACTAATTGACTTTTTCCCTCGGCAATGTAAAGAGGCAAGAGAAATTCCATCAAATCTGTGATTTTGGTCAGGAGCTGTTGAGACTGTTCAAACTGCATCACATAATCACGGACACAAATTTCACAGCCTGTATGATGTTTCAGCTCCGGAATGTAAAAGGGGTTGGGCAGGCAACGCACATCAAATACTACGTCTGATTCTGTCGAAATGCCGTATTTGTAGCCGAATGACATTACTTTCACCAGCATGGAATCTGTTTCATTTTCTAAAAATAAATTCCGGACTTCCACCCCTAACTGCGCTGTACTCAGATGAGAGGTCTCAATATAATAATCTACCATGGAACGCAACGGCTGAAGACGTTCCCTCTCCAATTGAATCGCTTCTTCGAGGGAATTGCACGTGTCAAAAAGGGGATGTCTCCGCCGTGTCTCCTTATAGCGTTTCAAAAGAATGTCATCCGCTGTTTCCAGAAAGACCACTCTCAATTGTTCCGGCATTTCCGAACGCAGTTCACGCAAGGTATGATAGATTTCTGAAAACATGTCACCTGTCCGGATGTCAAGGGCAATTGCTACTTTATTCAAATTTCCCCCCGACTGCTTGCAAAGTTCGATAAATTTTTCTATCAGTATCGGGGGGAGATTGTCAATGCAATAATATCCAATATCTTCCATTACTTTCATGACGGTGGATTTTCCAGAGCCTGACATTCCTGTTACAATGACTAACTGCATGAAATTCACTCCTTTTGATACGTCCCCAAAATGATGGGTTCTAATTCAAGGGAAATTCCCTTTTTCTCCTCGACAATTTTCTGAACATTTGCACATAATTCCATCACGTCCGCAAATGTGGCATGATTCCAGTTGATGACGAATCCGGCGTGCTTTTCGCTGACCTGTGCGCCCCCGACGGTATAGCCCTTTAATCCACACTCATCTATCAGGCGTGATGCATAGCCCTCTTTCGGACGTTTAAAGGTACTCCCTGCACTTGGATAATTGAGGGGTTGTTTTTCATTCCGCCTTGTGAGAAAATCTCTCATTTTTGCAGAAATTTCCTCCCTCTCTCCGGCATTCAGGCGGACACTTACCGAAATAATGATATTCTCCGGATGCTCCATGAAATAACTGTGACGATAGGAAAGTTCCAATTTGTCGGCACTGATGGTCTGTAAATTGCCCATCTCATCCATGTACTGGCAACTGGTCACAATCTGCGACATTTCATAATTGTATGCGCCGGCATTCATGTATAGTGCTCCGCCCATTGTGCCCGGAATGCCGGAAAGTCCTTCCATTCCGGAAAGGCTGTGCTCTTCGGCATATTTTGAAGCTTTTGCAAGAGAAATTCCGGCTTGAAACGTGATGATTCCATCATTTTCATGGATTGCAGAAAAATCATTCCCCATATGGATGACAAGCCCCTGATAGCCTTTATCCGTTGCCAAAATATTGCTACCTTTTCCCATGACAAAACAAGGGTAATTTTCTCCCCTGCAAAGGCGGACAAGTTCGGAAAGAATTTCCGTGTTTTTGGCTTCTATCCAGTATTCCGCATTTCCGCCAATCCGGAAAGTGGTATGTTCTTTCAATGGCACTTGCTCCAAAAGGGGAATATCATATTTCTGACAGATTGCAAGCAGTTTTTCTCTCATAAAGTACCTCCTGTGCGGTTCGGAAAATTAGAAATTGTCGTAATCCTTAACAGTTTCGGTTGCATCCATATCCATGCCGAGACGGTTCAATAATTCCGTTGCAGCATTATAGCCCATTTTCTTCTGACGGTTATTCATGGCGGCTACTTCCAGAATGACTGCAAGATTTCGACCCGGTTTGACGGGAATGGTTAATGATGGTATTTTTACCCCCAGAATAGAGGCATATTGTGTATCAACTCCCATTCTGTCATAAATTTTTTCGGGATTCCAGAGTTCCATTTCTACCAGTAAATCAATTTTCTCCGTCACCTTGACTGCACCCATACCAAACAATCTTCTTGCATTGATAATTCCAATACCTCTCAATTCCAGAAAATGGCGGATGTTATCAGGGGACGAACCAACAAGGCTGATATTCGATACCTTGCGGATTTCAACGGCATCGTCTGCAACAAGTCTGTGTCCACGCTTGACAAGTTCAATCGCCGTTTCACTCTTACCAACTCCGCTTTCACCTGTGATGAATACCCCTTCACCATAAATTTCAATTAAAACTCCGTGACGGGTGATTCTCGGTGCAAGATTCAGATTCAGGAAGGCTATCAAGCCAGACATGAAATTTGACGTACTTTCTTTACTGCGCAAAAGCGGAACTTCATACTTCTGCGCCAATTCCAGCATTTCAGAGAAATACGGCAGTTCTCTTGCGATAATCAGGGCAGGCAGTTTCTGTGAAAATAACAACTCCAGCCGGTCACGTCTCGTTTTCTCGTCAATAGTTGAAAGATAGGCGAATTCCATTTTCCCGATAATCTGGATTCTTTCGGGGTTGAAATACTCATAAAAGCCCATCAATTGCAAACCCGGTCTGTTGACGTCGTTTTCGTCAATCAGTAATTCCGTCGGGTCTTTCGGGGTGTAGATGACTTCCAGTTTGAATTCATCAATGATTTTTTTCAGGCTAATGGTAAATTTTTCTGACATTGCATCCAGCTCCTTTTAATTAGTGATGATTTGGGTTTCTTCCCTGTTTTCAGGATTGGCACTGACGGAATCAGAAGCCAGAATATAGCTTTTCTCGTCTTCCAGTGGTTCAACGCCTTTCCATTCCAGAATGCAGGGGTGCTCTTCTGAAATCTCTCTCAAAGTATCGACTTCAGAAAGGGTCTGTGCATTCACAGTCACAAATATTGCTTCTAAGTCCAGACGGTCAGCGGCACTGATGGTCGCTGTCTGGTTGTTCAGGACGGCTTCACCGTCAATCTGAATATAAAAATCAATGTCTGGTGCAGATTCCTGCATGGACTGCACCACATCTACAAGGGCGGTATATCGGTCGGATGCACTGCATCTCGCATCTAAATGAGACAACTCACGCTCCTGAAACTGCGGAAATACCAGCCCTTCACATATCATTTGCGTGAATCCCGACTGCTCCACTTCTGCTGCAAGCCCTGAAAGATAATTTACTGTCAGGGTACTGAACGGCGACAAATACGAATTTCCAAAGGCATCCTTCCAGAATTCTCCATTGTCTAACAAATATCCTGCATCCGGATTTTTCGCTGAATATATCGAATCTTCCAACAGGTTCAGGACGGCGACAGGCTCAAAGCCCCTTTCTGCTACGGTCTGACAGATGGTACTCAAGGGGACAGCCGCCTTGACGGCATTCGGTGAACCGGAATTCGTTGCATAGTAAATATCGCCGCCCGATACTTTCAATGGTAACATTACATGAGTAATATGCTCCGGTATCGCTGCAAGCGCATCCTGTAAAGCCTGTTCGGTGGCAAGGTCACTCGTTTCCAGAAGCCAGCCCCGAATTTCGGGGATTTCCATGGGCGGTTCTGTCGGGGGTTCTGTTTCGGGAATTTCCGTTTCATCAATGACCTGTGCATGAACATCTGTGGAATGGTCATTTTCATCATTGGAAATTTCGGGATTGTCCGGCACGGAGGAAACGTCAGAGGTTTCCTGCTCCGGCTTGCTCAGAATTTCCTTTTGCTGTAAAAATTTCAGAATGGGTGCGCCTGCACTGTATCCCACAAAACCAAGAACCGCAACCATTAAAAGCGTGGAAATGACCGCCGTTGTATTGTCCCAGAATACCCGAAACCGCTCAAACGGCTTTTTCTGCCGGTAAATCTTGCGCCCTTTCGGTTTGAATTTTTTCAATTTGTTTGCTCCTCTCATTATGCCCGCTGATTTTTCTATATGGGGCTGTATATTGAACATCGTCACATTGTCACAATGGAATAAATCGCTAGTGAAATCAATCCTGTATAAATCATGATTGCGGGAAATCCCCTGAATGCTTCCGGTACTTCTTCATCATATAATCTTTCACGGACTGCCGACAGCATCAGGGATGCCAGCAAAAAGCCGATTCCGTTTTTCAGCCCGAACCACATCGCCCCTGTCGTGCTGAATCCTGAATATAATTCCCCCTGCAAATAAAAGGCTTTCGGAATTTCTACATCCTGCGAAATATAAACCGGCGTAAATGCCAGATACAATGTCCCCATCACCGCACAATTGAAGGCGGATAAATGTACATAATTTTTGTATTTTTCCGCTTTCTCTCCACAAATTTTCTGCAATAAAAACAGAATGATAATATATATGACGGATACTATCGCTGTATACAAAATGGGCAAGCCCAATTTATAGGGCTGTTTCAACATCCCTGTCAAGTGAAGCTGTGAATACATGAAGTTGGCAACCATGCACGAAAGGGCGGAAATTCCCGAAATTATCAGCGACATCATAAGAAGATTCGAATTCCGTTTCGTCGCTGCGGTCAGGGTACTTGTGCCAAGTGCCTTCGTGAAAATCAGATTTTCCGTCAGCAGGGAAAATAATGCTGAAATCAATTGCATGAATCATCATCCTTTTTCGAAAAAATTACCCTGTGCAGTGCACACAACAGCCCTAACAGGATGAATCCCCCCCATGGTGCGGAAATGCCTTTCATCACAATGGGAATGTCGACTGCATTCCCCATGATTGTCCCCATGGAAAGTATTTCACGGATTGCCCCCACCATACACGCTGTCGCACAAAATCCCAATACATGGAATAATAACACAATTGGCATTGTCTTTTCAGGGAGCTTGTAAAAATAAGAATCTGCGTACAGCACAATAAAGGAATTCACGGACAATAATGGTAAATATATCGCCGTCATGCTCCCTGCACTGTCATAAAATCCGGAATTGATGATTCTGCATATCAGCAATGCTGGAAACGACACAACCGCCCCTGTCATTGCATAACATACCATTCTCAATGCGTAACTCATGTTTCCAGAATAAAAACTGCATATCCATACTGTCGCTATGGTTATCAATGCAAATGCCAGCGATACCAGCAAGGCATTCTGCAACGTGGTACAACATACCACAATCGGGGCTATGACCATTCCTTTTTCAAGGACAGCATTTCCCTTTAAAAGTCCGTCCGTTATGGAAAATTTATGTTGCATTGGTATCCTCCTCCGGTTCGTCCTCTAGGTCGTCGAAATCATCATCTTCAAAATCGTCGTCATCTTCGAAAGTCTCTTCTTCTGTGATTTCGTCAATTTCTTCTAAATTTTCCTCTTCTTCGAAATCCTCTTCTTCCTCGTCTCCGAATCGGTTTTCAAGGGGAGTGGTTTCCTCTGTCTCTTCTTCGTCTTCTTCCACTTCAGGGGTCATTTGTTCCTCGATTTTACTCAGCCACCGCCACAACGGAATGCTCAGCATCACTGCAACGATGGGCGCATACTCTAAATGATATGCTGATATGAGATAACACGACAATAACCCTGTTACCAATGCCCCCACATATGCCATGATGTTCCTGCATGGCATGACTGCTGGGTCTGCTATCAGGAAAATCATGGAAAAGACGGTCATACAGGATATTAACACCCCATGAATCGAAACCGACATGAAAAAACTCGATATGCTGATTCCCAACAAATACCCTAAACATGCCCATAAAGATATTTGTTTCCGACATATCATTACTACCATTCCCACGGCTAACATGATGATGCATCCTGTTCCCATCGGGGAATGAACTGTTCCCATCAGAATTTGATTCCAGCTGCTGTGAATTTCATTTTCCGTCAACAATATGTAACTCATGGAATTTGATAATTCCGCCTGATGATGAAACAAGGGCAATTTCTCCCCAGCTTCCGGAAAATTCAATATTTCATCCTTCCAGCACGACAGGGCGAATAAATACCCGATGGCGGACGGCGGAAATAAATACCTTTTCCGATACCCGAACACGTGCGCACCTATCGCCACCGCAAAGATGGTACTCAATATTACTATGGAATAGGGAACTGTTGCAGGGAACATCATGCACATGGTCAAAGCCATTCCTATATTGGCTAGGTCTGCCCGTTTGTAACTCTTCTTTTCCAGAAATAAACAGATGAAATCTGTCAAAATTGCTGTCACTGCACTTAACCCATAAACCGCCAGTGCTCGTATTCCATGGTAACAGATTCCAATTCCTATGATACATGCCAGAAAAATCCAGTATTCTATTTTCCGTGTGTGGCTGCAATCAGAATAACGGCTCATGTCTCCGCCTCCTCCTGACGCATATCATATACTGCCTTTTTCATGTCGGGAGCTGAAAATAAATAACTTCCTGCCACTAACAGATTTGCTCCGGCATTTCGGGCGATTTTTGTTGTTTCGCCATTGATACCACCATCCACCTGCAAATAAATATTTCTGTCTCCCATCATCTTCCGGACTTCCTGAATTTTCGGTGTCATCTCGTGAATGTATCCTTGACCGCCGAACCCCGGTTCAACTGTCATTACCAGAATGTTTTCTACTTCGTCCAGAAAGGGCAATACCGCTCTTGCAGGGGTATTGGGCTTGATGGCAATTCCGGCTTTGATGCCTTTTTCATGGATTGCCTTAATCGTCCGGAACGGGTCACTTCTGCTTTCAAGGTGAAATGTTATCATGTCTGCACCAGCTCCGGCAAAATCCATAATGTAAAGCAATGGATTTTCAATCATCAAATGCACATCAATGAATAAATCCGTTTCTTTGGAAATCGCCTTTAAAACCGGTATGCCAAAGGAAATATTCGGTACAAATATTCCGTCCATCACGTCATAATGCACCATGTCTGCACCGCATTCCCTCACTCTTTTTAATTCGTCCGCTAAGTGCAGAATGTCCGCACTCAGAAAGGATGCTGAAATAATTGTCTCCAAGTCAATACCTCCATCAAATGAAATGAATCTATTTCTATTATACCGGAAATTTTGCTTTCCGTCAATAGGGTGCTCCCCCTTTTTTCGAATTTTTTTCCCCCCCAAAAAGAACCGCCCCAATTAGGGGCGGTTTGGAGGGATTTTTTATATACGCCAGTGGGAGCAGTCATAATAGAATGGTCTGCATGTTTGCCGTTCTGCGTATCTGTCAATCCAGTAACGATGTAATTATAACATGGTTTAGTATGAAATAATTGTACAAGGGTTAAATCATATTCTTTCATGAAATCGCATAAAATGCCGGTACAAGGGTACTGGTATTTTTTGATGAATGGGGGAATGACAATGCAAAGAAACATCCTCAAAGATACATTGCTGTTGACGGCAATTCAGATGCTCCTTGACGGAATGGGGCTTCTGTTAAATATCTTCATGACAAAGCACCTAGGGACGGAAGCAATCGGAATTCTGACCTTGACAAGCTCCTTTTTCCGGCTTCTGTCTGTCATTGCAAGCGGAAATGTGTTTCTCTGTGCGAGCCGTTTTATTTCGGAGGAATTAGGCAAGGGACAGCGCAACCCTAAAAAAATTCTCATGCACTGCATGGGGATAAGCCTTTTGATGTGCATGACGGTTTCCGGAATCGTGAATCTGTTTGCCAGTCAATGCAGTTCATTTTTCCTGCAAACGGATGTTTTAACAAATTCTGTCAGGATTATGACGGCAATTTTACCCCTTTTGACTGTGACAGCGTGTATTAAGGGCTGGTTCAATGCCTGCTGTCAGACCGGAATTTGTGCCATTTCTGATATTATTGATTGTGTCGCACGTACCATCTGCATGGGAATCATGATACTGACGAAAAATCAGACTGAGCCTGAAGAACTTTGCAATATGACCATTATCGGCACGATTGCCGGAACAGCATCAGCATTGATATTCATGCTGTGCAGTTTCAGGAATTGTCATGCCGTTGCAACCGGAAAGGCTTCACTTTCCCTGAAAGAATATTTTATTCTTGCATTGCCTGTCATGGGCGGTTCGGCATTGACTTCCTTTTTGAGTTCGGCAAATGATGCACTTGTCCCCATGACGTTACGACAAGCCGGAAATTCTGCTTCGGAAGCGTTCAGTCAATTCGGAATTTTTGAGGCAATTATTATTCCGACTTTATTTTTCCCCTCTACCATCCTGTGTTCTCTGGCTGGAATCCTTGTCACGGAGACCGCAAGGGAAAAGGCTTCTAATCATTCCGCAAGAATTACTGAACTTTCTGAAAAGACCATCCGGCAGACAATTGTATTCGCCATTTTCATTACCATGTCATTGTTAAGATTCGGGGATGAAATTGGTATTTTGCTGGGCGGTGGGACAATTGCAGGGAAAATGATTGTATTGCTTGCGCCTGTTGTGCCGTTCATCTATCTGGAAATCGTGGCGGAAAGCATTATTAAGGGTATCGGGGAACAGAATTTTTCATCTATCAATTATTTATTGGAATATGTTATCAGAATTTCATTCGTGCTGATATTCATTCCCATGATGGGCTTTTATGGGATTGTGCTTTCCTACTATGCAAGCAATATTTTCGGAAACGTAGGGAGAATTGTTCTCATTGTCCGCAAAACAGGCATGAACCCCGAACCTGTCAAACTAATTGGTATCCCTGCATTTTCAGCGGTTTGTTCCTCTCAATTTTTGAATGCATTGTTCGGGGTACTGCGGATTCATGCAGAAAACAGCATCATTTCCATGATAATTTATATCCTGCTGTGCTGTGGGATGTATCTGCTCATTCAGAGAAAATTGTTTCAGCTTTACGGAGTGATTGAAATTGATAAGAAAATTTATGATTTTAATGGGGGACAATAACCCCTTTTAAATTCTTGAATTACTTTTCTGATGGAGCTGTCAATTTTCAAATCACAGAATTTCCGCACAAAATCCGGTATTTCTTTGTAATACGCTTCGGCAATTCCTCCGGCAATACATGCCATTGTGTCAGCATCTCCTCCCATGGAAACAGCGTTTCTCACTGCGCTTTCATAGTCTGTCGATTCCAGAAAACAGACTATCGCAGGGGGAACGCTGTAATTTGTTCTGCTGTCAAATTCATATAATGGGCGTATGTCGTCAAGCTGAAATGCAAGAGGATGACGGAAACGTTTCGACAATTCCGAACGAATTTCGTTTTTATCAGCTCCCATCCTCGCCAAAAATACCGCCACTGCGACCATCTGTGCGCCCTGAATCGCTTCATGATGATTGTGTGTGCAGAGACAGCTTGCCTTTGCCTGCAATAAAATTTGCTCTATATCATCATAAGCCCATCCAATGGGTATTACTCGCATTGCACCGCCGTTTCCGTAACTGCGTTGTCTGCGTGTGGAGTGTGAACTTGCCCATTCTGTGAACATATTCCCATATCCGGCATGGGGAAACCATGAATAATATTGCTGATATTGAATTGCATATTCCCTTGAACGCTGGTTTAATTGCCTTCTGGTGATGGGTTGGAAATTCAATAAAATTGCTTTCGCCGTGGCGGTGTTTAATACGCTGTCGTCTGTGAAAGTAGAATCCTTTTGAAAGGGGAAATCATACTCCTTTGTACAATGCACCTCGTAGTATGAGCCGATAATATCCCCATAAATTGCACCTAACAATATATATCACTCCTTTTTTATTTTAGTGGGAGGCAATTTTCCCCCAAGCCCCCTTTTTATTTTATTTGTAAATTTTACACATAAATTTAACTGAAAATTTGTGCAGAATTTTCCATAAAAACACCCCATTCCAAACGTATCAATGACAAAAGCACATCAAAATATACAATCTTATCACAATCCGGTAAAAGTGGTTGATTTCGGTGAGAAAATGTGCTATGATGAAATTAAGGAGGAATTATTATGAAAAAAATCAGAATTTATGCAATTTTAATTTCAATGCTGATTGCAGCAGTTTGCACGGGGTGCGGTTCGTCTCCTGAATCGCTGTATGAAACGGCTGATATGAGCTCCGCTGCAATGGATGAATCCCCGAGGGGTGAAGTTGCCATGATGAATGGTGCGGCTGATATGGCTGATGATGCTGGTGATGCTGAAGCAGGTGAAGAAATTGTTTACGCTCCTGCTATGGAAGCAGACGGCGAAGCCGCAGATTTTGACGGCGGAGATATGGCTATGGCGGACGGTATCAGCGAAATGAAAACGTTCGGAGCTGTTGCAGATGCGCCCTCTGCTGCTGGTGCTCCTATGGCGGATGGGATGGTTGCTGATGAGGTTGCTGTTCCAAGAACGGCAGAATTTGAAGATGAGGATATTATCACTGATGACCCTGTCATTGAAGAACCAATTCCGGAAGAGCCTGATATTGTTGCAGAAGCCGGAATGCTGACGGCTGGCGAATGGAACGATAATGAAAACTGGGGCTTTTTCTCTGGTATTGTCAACAAAGATTTGGTATCGTTCCCAAGTTATGGGCTTGACCCCACGCAGAGAATCGCTGTCACTGTGACAAATGAATCCGGTGAAACGCTCCCCAATGCAAAGGTTCAACTCCTTTCTGAGGATGGTAATTCCATCTGGAACGCTGTCACCAACAAGAATGGCATTGCTTATCTGTTTGAGATGGACGGCAAAAAGGGAAAATCCGTCAAGGTGAATTCCGCTTCCGGTGCGGAGTCAACTGCTCCTGTTGAAAAGCATACCGATACACAGAGCGATGATGCCGGAAAAGTCGGGAATTGTGAAATTGCTGTCACTGTCACAGACAGCCCCACATTATATCCTGATACTCAGGTCATGTTTATTGTGGATACTACTGGTTCAATGGGGGATGAAATGTTCTATTTGCAAAGCGATTTCGGAAGTATTGCAGAGGAATTGAATGACGAACATATTACATGGTCTGTTTCGTTCTACAAAGACGAGGGGGACGAATATGTTGTCAAGGGCGAAAATGCCTTCTCCAATGACCCCAAATATATCCGCTCCCAACTTAATGCGGAATCTGCTGACGGTGGCGGAGACCACCCCGAAGCTGTCGCAGAAGCCCTCACAGATGCTTTCAATAACCACGAATGGAAAGACGATTCTGCAAAAGTCGCATTCCTCATTTTTGATGCGCCCCCTCATGACGAAAAAGCTATTGAAGTACAAAACGCCATTCAATTGGCTAGTGAAAAGGGGATTCGCCTTGTTCCGGTTGTCTCCTCTAATGCCATGAGAGAAACGGAGCTGTTCGGGCGTGCAGCCGCTATTTGTACCGGTGCGCCGTATGTATTTCTGACAGATGATTCCGGTATTGGCGGTTCACACTTAGAGCCAATTATTGGGGATTACGACGTTGAAAAATTGCATGATGTCATTGTGAGAATCATCAACGAGACAAAACAGTCATGATATACTTATATGTGATATTAGCCTGCATCCTATTATTGATAGTATCAACGATTTACCGCACTATCATCAATATTTATAGAGGTAAGGGCAATTTCAAAATAGTTATATCAGTTGCCAATGCGGTGTTATATGGATTCATGATATTTCTGGTAATGTTCTATCGTACCGACAAAGAGAATATCAGACAAGATTCTGAACTTTATGACAGGCATCAAAGCGGTTTTATATTCATGAATATCACTTACAAGGAAACAAAAGAAAATTTTCATATTTTAGAAGTTCATGCACCGTTTTCTAATGATTTGATAGCCGTTACAACAGATGGCATTGACATCCCCATGATAACAGAATTTTTGTCGGAATTTTCCCCATTTACTCCGAAAATCATTGTGTATTGCAATCAAGGCACTGACTGGTACAGAAAAGGAGAGCTTATCAAAGTGGGAGGAAAGCAATGTTATTATGTGGACGGAGTTGTAAAGATTACTCCTGATTATGCCGGATTGCTGATAAATTCTGGAATTGTAACATTTTTTGCGATATATATTTTTAATGCGATTTGTTTCCACATTATCAAGGAAAATCAGAAACGAGACCAACAGGAGAAATTGACATGAAAAAATTATTCTTATTATTTCCAATGATAACCATGCTATTGGTTGGATGCAGTGCGAACAATCCCAAAATCAGAGACCCTGAATTAAAAGTCAAGTGCCCTGATATTGTCTTTCTGAATAAAATTTCCTACAATCCCTATAGCAATTCCGACAGTGATTATTTAATTACATTTTTCGACAAGGACGGAAATTACTATTCCACGACTGACACAGAAATTTGTCAATTGTCGTTTCCGGAATTGGTGGAGCGTTTCCAAAAGGGGGATAAGCGTTTCGAGAAACGCCCCCAAACCTGCGACGTTGGGGAGCTGGAAAAAAATTATATCAGTGTCTACCATGAAATTTGTGAAAGCCAAATTGCAGGCAACAAAATTGAATTAGATGAGCCAATGGAATTTCCCGCTGTGGAGGCAGATAGCTGGTCAACCTATATGCTTTATTACGCTACAGACGGAACGGAAACCATTGATGCACAAATCATCCATGCAAATAAGTGTATGACAAATATTGAAACCAATAACAGCACAGTCAATTCCGCTTATGGATGGTATCAAGATTCTGTTCGCATGAATTCCGCACAAACTGAAACAACAGCTCCCACTTCCAACATCACTATTGAACCCCTTGAATACCAGAGCATGGGCGGAAGTCTCTACTATACCGAAACGCTCATTCAGGAAAAGGCTCGTGATGGTGACGAAGACAGGATTCTCCGCTGTATGAAAACTATCTGTGATTATTTTTCCCAACATTACGACTATGACATTCTGATTGCCAATTTCAATTACGACAGTGAAAATAATCTCGTGTTTAACGGCTATGCTATGGTGAACGGTGTCAAAATCAATGATGTGTTTTTCTCCGTGGATATGTATGGCATGGAAATGGATGAGGATATTTATTTCCAGCGTAACGATTTTATCAACCCTGACAAAATCCAGCTTGACAATATCATTTCACAATCCCAAATGCTCGAAATCGCTCTCCCCCTCGCAGAAGCTCACAAAGATGAAATCATTGACCGCTTTTCCTCTGAAAAAAATGTGCCCATTGAAGGAAATTACCGGATGGAATATGATTCCGAAAATGGGCTGGTCTATCATATCAGATTGGGGACAAATGGACGGCACAATAGCTATATTGTGATTGATGCCCATACCGGAGAAGTCAAAGATTCCCTATTTTTTGACGGCGTAATTGTCGATTAAATTGCAGTTTTTCACCCTCTGGACGTTCTGCCGGAATTCTCCGGCGGAGCTGTCCGTTTTTGAGTTTTTTCATACAGCCCAAAAGAAAGGAATATTCCCATGAAAGCAATCAAAATTCTAACAGCATTCTGCATTTGTCTGACGTTGACCGGATGTTTTCGACACGTTTCCGAAAACTTAGAAGATGAGCCGGAAAATATTATTATTCAGATTTCCAATGCCTACGCTGATTCCGATTTCGAAACCCAACACGGCGCAGATATTGAACTTGTTCAAACGCTGGACAGATTATATCAGGATTCCCTGAAGGCGAATGCTGTTTCAACAAAAAGCCTTTTCGCTGTTAATTTCAGCCGTGGCTATACAAATTGTACCTATGCATATTACGGCAATCAGATTTGGGCGTATGCCGCCAATCACCGAAACCCGAAATATTTCACGGTGAATATGCAAACATCTGAAACAATGGCAGATAAACTCTGTACTTATGTGGCATTGGAATGCCTTTCGGAAGGTGAAGAATTTACTGTTGATTTCTCCCAGATTGACAATGTTTCCATGCTCCCTGAACATGACCCCAAAAACACCGGAGAAACGCTGTATTTTTATCAGAATGACAGAGATACCATTTATTATGATTATATCATTGACGGTGATAATCTGTATTATTATCAGGAAACATCAAGGTTGACAGATGCGGAAGTCGGGGGAAGTCCTCTCTATGATTCCTCCGGTGAATACGAATACGCAACCAACGGAAAAGAATCTTGGTATCGTAAGGAAATGTATGATGTTTTCTATCCGGCGGAAATTTTTGAGGGAGATTATCAGCCCATATTTCTGGCGGACAAACTCAAAGACGAATTTCAATTTGAATATGGTTTTCCTGTCCATGTGGAAATTGACGAAGACGGAATTAACCCCATTATCGGAAACCGCTGTGAAGTATTCCGCAACGGTGAAGAAACGGCAATTGTCCTTCTAAATGAAAATATCGTTTCTGCATGGTTCTATGATACCGAAAATATGAAACTCCTTTCAGCTGTGAGGAGCTATCAAAGTGACTTTGATATGAAAGAATACATGGAACATGCTAATTCCCACACGCAGGAAATCGAAAACCAGAAAAAAATTGATGCCAATAAAACCGCTGAGGAATGGCTTGCTTCTGATTTGGAAAAAATCGGGATGTATGGAGTATATCAGGATTTTCAGTCGGCATTGTCAATTGCTGATGAAAATAGCCTAAAACTGGACACACAGCCCGATATCGTTCAGAACTATATTGAACGCATCGAAAATAACGAGCCGTTTACTTATGGATTCTGGACTGTTTTCGATTATCGCCTAGAATACAATACTGTAAGTTCAGATGGAAAAAACAGCTATTGCTATTCGGATGTATCCAGCCATGATAATTCTTTCGATTATGAAATTACATCGATTACCCTTGACAATAATGTGTATTATTGGAATGACGATAAAAACGGCTATGACTGTTACCCTGTCAGCAATTCGCAGGAAAATGATGCGCTCTATTCTGTACCTGACCCCTTTATTATTTCCAGAGAAAGGGAATTTCAATCTGCCTATCAATATCAGATGGACAATATCAATTATACCATTGAAACATGGAGCATCAACCATAATCGAGTAGATTTCTTATGCAGAAACGACGGTATTGTTGCCATTCGCTATCGGGATTTAGGGGAATGGAAATATGATTTCATTGCACGTTATGACATGGAAGCCGATTTTGATTTGATTCAGCTCCCTGATGATGCTGTGATATTCAAGCACAATATGGAAGATGATTCTGTCACAACGGAATATTTCAATCACTGATACCAAAAAACGCTGGGAATTCCAGCGTTTTTCTTGTTATTTCATCAGTGATTTTTTCAGCAGTGCCAAATCAATGACGTTGGCGGTGCTGTTCTCGTCCATGTCGGCACGGTGAAACTGTTCCTCTGTGAAAGTATCCAGTTTCAGCAAATACCGCTGTAATGCGATAATATCCAATACTGTGACAGCATTGTCAAGATTTACATCACCTTTTGTATTGATGACAATGGGGTTTGTTGGTTCTTCGTCGGAAATTTCCGCAAGGCTCGGAATGCCGTCACCCCACCATTCCCAGACGTTTCCTTGTCGATATTCGTCAACTCTCTGGTCTCCTGTCCATGTAAAGACTTCATCATATAAATGCCCCTGCTCATAGTACCATCTTGCAAGAGAGATAATTTCATCAGGATAATTTTTATAATATCCGTCATTGTCTCCGGTATAGGTTGCCCATCCGGTATTGAAGCCCTTTAATGCGCCCCTGACAACCTGATACCCTTCAAGCCCTTCCTCTCTCATGCCGACACAGACAAAATGCATGATTTTCCTGATTCCCATATGGTCAGAGATGATTGCATCATAGAAATTGGATTCCGTCAAAGAATACTGATACATTTCGGGAACGTCTTCTTCTTTCATGAATAGGGGGTCTGCATCTGCAAAGGCTGTGACTGCCGTCTGCAATGTACCATATGCATGGGCGGAACTTACTCCAAAGCCCTCTGCAAATGCTGTTTCAATGTCTGCGCCGTCACCGTTTCCGCCGAGGGTGCTTTCCCGTGTGCCAATGCCCAAGAATAATGCATAGACTTTTTCACGGTCAGTCTGTCCCAGCCGAGTGGAAATTAAACTCCAATGCTCATCAATTTCCTTATAAAGGGCATATTTCACCTGTTGCACGCTCATTGCATGATTGATAGCCCTGATTTCTGCCGTGGATGCATCCGCCGGAGTGTTTCGCTCCCCATAATTGCAGGGATTTCCGACCCCTTCCGTCTGGACATTTCGGGATGTATCGTGAAGCGGTTCAGAAGCAAATACCGTTATATTTTGGAGGAGCATCATTCCAGCGAGAACAATGCTCCCCATAGCTGAAAATAATCTTCGTTTCATTGCAATTCCCTCTTGTGAATTATTTTTTGTTCGGAGCTGGATAAATTCTTGAACCCCTTAAACGATTTTCGAATTCGTCATGTGGGAGGGGTTTGTCAAACAAGAAGCCCTGCGCCATATTGCAGTGAACACGTTTCAGGAATTCCGCCTGATGGAACGTCTCGACCCCTTCCGAAATAATTTCAAGGTTCAAATCCTGCGCCATGCGGATGATGTTTTCAATCACAATCTCGTCAACCTGATAATCTGACACATTCAGGGAAATACGGTCAATAAAGGATTTATCCAGCTTGATGATGTCTGCTTTAAATTCACGGAGCATATTCAAAGAAGAATATCCCGTTCCGAAATCGTCGATAGATGTACAGATTCCATAATCTCGCATTTTCTTCAAAAATTCCAGCAATGCATCATGATTCTGTGAGCCGGACATTTCTGTTAATTCTACCTCAATGTATTTGCTGTCAATCTGATATTTTCTCATGACCTCTACAATCTGTTCCGCAAAGCGATTATTTTGTAAATGCTGTTGAGAAAAGTTCACGGATGCCCGAACAGGTTCAATCCCCTTGTTAATCCAGTCTTGAATGTCACGGCATACATGCTCAAATACATAAAAATCTAACCTGCATACTGTTCCTTCACGCTCCAGAACAGGGATGAAATCCATCGGCGGAACAAGGACATTATTGTGATACCATCTGACAAGGGCTTCACATCCGCATAATTTCCGGTCATTCAGATTGACTTTCGGCTGATAATATATCAGGAATTCTTCTGTCATGATTGCTTCGGGGAACAATTGTGAAATCTGCTTGTCATGCATTGCCCTTTCACGCATAGCAGGGTTATACCATGCCTGTTCATTCGCCTTTCCGGAATGCTTTACGGCACTCAGCGCAATGGTACAGCAATTCATTGCCACGTTGATGTCTTCGCCCTCTTTGATGTTGTATGCGCCGGCATGACAGTGAATGCCGAATATCGCTTTTTCTCCATGGAGCTGGATGGAAACTCTCACTTCACGGATGAGGGAAAGAAACATTTCCGCCCTCTCTTTCCGGACGAGCGCAAAAAAATTATCTCCCCCCGGTCTTGCAAGACGTTCATCAGGCAGAAGGGCTTCCTGCAATTTCCGGCAATATTTGACAAGAATTTCGTCTCCCTTGGATTGTCCCACTTTGGAATTGATGTATTTGAAATTTTTCAGGTTCATGAAAATTCCAGTATAATCCGAAAGACGACCCGCAGACAAGAGCCTGTCCCCATGTGCCATCAAGCCTTGTGTATTCATGGCATTTGTCATATAATCGGTTGTATAAGCACGGACTAATGATTTATGCATTCGGGTACGGCTTTCCATCAGGAAGATATTTCCAGCAAGGAATTTCAGTTCTGCTACTTCGCTTCTTGTCCATGTATAATTGTTTTCCGGATACATTAAAATCTGGAAAGTTCCACGTTCGCCCATTTCATATTGAAATTTCTTCGCCTTTGCTTTCGGATGCCGGATGCCATCATCAAATATTGTCATTTCAGAAATCAGCCCATTTGGTGCAAGCATACTTTTGGCAATTTCTATATGAATGGAAAAAAAACCAACATGCATGATTCTTGCGATGGGAACAAATGCCCTTGATACTGCGGAACAGAATTCTTTATCAGTATGATAAAAAGCACTACAGGCAGTAATCAACTCCTGATACTCGGACGAACAAAGTTTGTTGTTTCGATTTTCGTGACCATTAACAGCCATTTAAAATCTCCCCTTTCAAATATCCTTTTTTTCTATCATTGTTTCAGAATACACATTTATTATAGCATATTTGGAACATAAAGTAAATGCTTTCTGGAAAAAATCGGAATCTTGTTGTAAAAAGCACAATCAACATTGTGGATATTTCACAACAAAAATAACAACTTCGTTTCCAATTTGTACAAAAAGAACTGCACCGGAAGTTCCGGCGCAGTCGGGGGAATATTTAAAAATCAGAAAGTTGCAAGTTTTACGAGGTATTTCAAGATGGTCATAGCGTCGGAGTCTTCCAGCAATCCATTGTGGTCAACGTCGGCATTTTCAAGGTATTCCGTTTCAATGTCGCCAATTCCAAGGAGATACTGATTCAGGGTCAGAACGTCGATAATACTAACAGCTCCATCTCCGTCAACATCCCCATAAGTTACAGGCTGTTCAGAGGCAGGCTGTGAGGGCTCTGTTGTGGCGTCCGTTGGTTCAGGAATGGGCTGAGTAGGCTCTTCGGTAGTGGGTTCTTCGGTGATTGGTTCAGTTGTTTCCGGTTCGGTGGGGATGGGTTCAGAAGTTTCAGAGAGGAATATCGTATAATTCACACAATATGCAGACTGTCCATTCGAACCCAATTCGACGGTATCGCCATTGTTGAAATTCTTCTGGTAAATGACGAATGTCACATCATTGGAAGATTTCATTGTCATATCTGTTTTCGTGTAACCAGCGAGGAAAGAGGGCATATTCTCTACACGCTCATCCACGGCAACACTCACAAGAATATCTTTTGTCGCCTTGAAATTTGCCGTCAGGGACATATCGCTTTTGGAATCGCAGGCGGTTAAAATCTGTTCAGCCCCCATTAGGGAAGTCGGCATTTCTGTGATGGTGAATGCACGGTCGCCGAAAATCAGTGAATCAACATTGGCATTTTCTGCAAATTTCCAGTCAAAGCCGTTTTCCATGTCGGATACGGTGAGATTTTCGCCCAAAATGCCACTCACGGGAATGCTGTCTTTGCTGAATTTGAAATAGTTCAGGTTCATGAGGTATCCCTCTCCTCCTGTGAACTTGATGTATAAGTTATGCTGTCCCTTAATGGTGGGAATGTTGAAAGAAACATCTTCCCATTTGGAGAAACTGCCACTTCCGGAATAAGAGACACTTGCAACAGGTGTTCCGGTCAGATTATCAAGGTACAATTCCATGGTGCAGGCGTTTCCAGATGCTCTTGCAATGAAGCTGTTTGCACCTTCTTCAAAGTCCAGATATTTGTATAATACATAATCCCCATTCTCAATGAAGCCAATATTCTGAACACCGACAGAATCGGAGGTATCTTCTGAACGGATTCCGGACTGGTCAGAATAATTTTCTGCTTCCATCTGCGTGAATGCAGATGTGTACTCAATGGAGGATGTTTCCGGAGACAATTCCACAATCCCCTCAGGGAATGCATTCACTGTCAAATCGTTGATATAATATTCAATGTTCATGTATCCCATTCCGCAATAATCGCCCTTGTAGTCGGTGGGGTCGTTGGGATTCAGACCACGGAGCACTTCCCATTCATCATCCATGCCGTCATTATCAGCATCGGTGATGGTCTTCTGTGTGACGGCGGAGGGGTATGTATAGGTCACACCGCATTCAATGTGATATTTGTCAATATTGGTCTTGTTGGCATCCGTTGCATCATCATAGGCAGCTGTTCCGGAGAGATTGCCCGTCCCTGTCCGTGCCTCGTAGGCGCATTGCTGGTCAACGGCGGTTCTGGTATTGGAGGAAATGCCATTTCCGGCGAAATCCAATACATGTTCATAGGAGACTTCTGCACTTTCGCAGGTGTCCGCAGTCGATACATTCACACTGTTGACGGTCGTCTGGAAGGAAGTGGAACTTTTAAGAGTATCTTTTGTAATGCCATAATCAGTGGTTAAAGCCGCCTTGATGTCAATACCATTCCAGTTATCAGACGTTACCGTGTCATAAACGGAATTATCCTTATTCAGCATTCTGTTGCCCTGTAAGAATATCTTGAAATTCTGTGGTTTGGTGGTACTGTCAACATTGACATAATGCTTTCCGCCTGTCGTGCCATTGCCCATCTTGAGGGTATTATTGACATAATTCAAGTGACCGATTGTGCCGTATGCCGTCTGATATGCCCAGTTGTAAATAACATTATTAGTGAAGTCGGCAGTCTCTGTTCCTTCGATTTTACCACGGAAATTTCTGGAAACATTGTGAATAATTAAATTGTGGTCGAATGTGCTGTATCCCTTGCCCATCATCAAGCCGAATCCGTGCAATCCCTTCGCATGACCGCCCCATGAATCCGCAGGTCCGATAATGGAGTATTGCACCGTATAATATTCATTGTTTGAATACAAGCCCCATTGTTCGTCAGTCGTCCAGCTCATGGAGCAGTGGTCAATGATGGAGTTTGAACCCTTTGCACCGCCCCAAGCATCATTGCCGGAGCTGGTAGCCTTATATGGACCTGGTCGGGAGCTGACAAAACGACAGATAACATTGTCACCGCTCATGCCCATTTTGTAATTTTTGAGGGTAATTCCTGCACCCCCAGGGGCTGTCTGTCCGGCAATGGTGATATTGCTCTGCACAAGGATATTGCTTGACAGTTCAATTGTACCACTGACATCAAAGACGACAATTCGCCCCGATTTACTGACCGCATCACGGAATGAACCTGTTCCGCTGTCGTTGAGGTTGGTAACATGGTAAACCTCTCCGCCACGTCCGCCGGTTGCATAACGTCCAGCACCGACCGCCCCCGGAAATGCAAGGAGATTTCCTGCGGCACTGACTTTCTGCATTTGCTGTTGATAGACGGATGTGGGAGCAATCGCCATCACAACCGCCAAAAAAGCCGAAATACAGATTTTGATTCTCTTTTTCATAATCGCCAATTCCTTTCATTACGAACATGCTCACATAATTGTGAACAAACTATATCTTAGTTATCATTTTATCATATTTCACATCAAAAATCAATTGCATATTATCGCTTTTTTATTGCATATTGTGTACTGTCTGACATTTCAAAGAATTTTTGGTACAGTGTGAAAAATTGGCTGTGCCGTTGAAATTTGATTGACATATCAGAATAATTGTGCTATAATAGTAGGGTAAGTTATTTTTTTATATAAAGGAGACAAAGAAATGAAATATTCAAAAAACAAGCGTATCATTTCAGCGATGGTATTGGGGGCAATGCTTACCGCACAATGGGGAATGATTTCTGCTAATGCAGAAGACAATCTTCCCTCTTCATTCGATTTAAGGAAAAGTGGTCTTGTCAGCTCCGTAAAGGAGCAGGCGTTATTGTCCTCTCTGGAGGCAGACCGCACCAGCATTGAACCATTTGAAAACTGCTGGGCATTTTCCGCCATCAATGCCATTGAAACCAGTCAGATGAAAAATAATCCCATCATTGACCTTTCCGAATGGCACTTAGCGTATCATATGTACTGCGGAAATTTCGGCTATCCGTCCCCGACGGGGAATGTATTTGATGCTGGAAGTCAGGACGCATTGCAGGAAATGGGAATGCTCACCAGTTGGGTAGGAGCTGTTGACGAAGAAGATTCACCCTATGGGAATTCGGAAATCGTCAATTCCAATCTCACCATGAAAGAGGTTCAGAATCAGTCAAAATACCATGTGACAGATATTTCCCTTTATTCCCCCTCTGACAGGGATGATATCAAATCTGCAATCTACAATGGTCATTCCATCAGTGCAAGATACACACAAAGTCAATATTGCTATAATGAAGAACATCATTCCTATTTTCTCAACTGGGACATTACCGAAAATCAGGAATCTTCCTTGCACAGCATTAGTATTGTGGGATGGGATGACGATTTTCCGGCAGAGTATTTCAATGCGAAACCCTCTCAGAATGGCGCATGGCTCTGTAAAAACAGCTGGGGCACGAACTGGGGCGAATATGGCTATTTCTGGATTTCCTATGATGAAAAACTGAGTGATATTTATTCCGTGGAATCCGAAAAGGCACAGGCGCATATGAATTTATTCCAGCATGATGATTATGGATATTCCGGAATGATGACCGTTTCCAATGCGGAAGATGGTGCATATTCTGCGAATGTTTTCACAGCGAATACCAGTCAATGGGTTTCTTCCGTGATGGTTTACGGAATCCAGCCGGATGATTTCGAAATTTCCGTCTATACCGGAATCACGGATGCAAAAAATCCCACTTCCGGAACGCTTTCAGCTTCCAAGAAAGAATCTTTCCAGAATGCCGGATACCATACCATCACATTGGATAAGCCCATTTTCGTGGAGGGCGGAACGACATTTTCCATTGTTGCCAAAACAAAGGGAAATCGTATCCCCTGCGAACAGGCTTCGCATACAGAGTGGAATAATGCAGACGGTTCAACCAACGTTTCTGACAGCGTTTTCACAATGGAATTATTAAATCGAAATTTTGCAGAAAATCAGAGTTTTTTCAGTGCCAATGGTACGGAATGGACAGATATGTATTCTATCCCTGAAGAAACATATACCTATTCTGCTAATGGGACAGAATCTACTACAAATATGAAATATGGCAATATCTCATTAAAAGCTATCACGCAGGATGCAGGAGTTGTGAACTTCTCCGAAACGGAAAGCCACATCAAAGCCAATACCAACATCACATTGTCTAACCTTGATAATGCTGATATGTATTATTCCCTGAATGGGGCGGATTATGTTAAATATGAAAATCCCATTGTCTTTTATGGCGATATGACCATTACCGCCTATGCTGATACTCCTGACGGACTCAATACGAGCACAACTATGCGTTTTCAGGAGGCTGAACCCATTCTGTCAAGCCTCCTTTGCATTGAGAACGGTCACAGCGAATATGCAACCACAACTGACGAAAAGAATGTTCTCCATTATTACACTGACAAGGGAACAAGAAATATTTCCATCATGCCCATTTCTGACGGCAGTATTTCCTATAGCGGAAATTCCATTGCTTCCGGTGAAATTGCAGAAATTTCCGTCAAGGGCGGTATTGATACCGTGGAATTAACCGTTGCAAAGGACAATCTGACAACCACATATCAGCTCATTGTGGAAGAAGTCGGAGCAGAAGAAGATTTCGAGATTGGCGACGTGGATAAAAGCGGAACAATTGATGCTGTGGATGCTTCCTTGATTTTGATTTATTCCGCCGAGGTCGGAGCTGGTGAAACTCCATCCTATGCAGATGATGACTGGAAAAACCGTGCCAATTTTGACCGCATCGATGATATTAACGCTTCTGATGCCGCCGAAATTCTCATATATGCCGCTAAGATGGGCGCAGGCGAATAAAAGAAAGGATGATGTCAATGCTGGCAAATTATCACACCCATACTGAACGCTGTCACCATGCATGGGGTTCAGACAGAGAATATGTTGAAAAAGCCATTCAGAACGGCATGAAGGTTCTTGGCTTTTCTGACCATTGCCCGTGGGTCTATCCGGATGATTTCGAATCCAATATCAGAATGAAGGCTTCTCAGATAGATGATTATTTCAACAGCCTGACTTCTCTTCGGGATGAGTACAAAAATGACATTACCATTTATATCGGGTTCGAATCAGAATATATTCCGGAGCTGATGGAAGAACAGGAGAAATTATTTTCAGGCTATCCCATTGATTATATGATATTAGGGGAACACTTCATGAAGCGTGAACCCTCTCAATATCTGGGGCAGATTTTTTCAGATGAAACCTTGCTCGAACAATATGTGAATATCTGCATTGAAGGGATGGAGACCGGAAAATATCAATACCTTGCACATCCGGATTTGATGGGCTTTGCCGGTTCACGTGAGATTTACGACAGGCATTATACAAGATTATGCCAATACCTCAAAGAACATGACATTCCCGTTGAAATCAATCTCCTTGGTGTTGTGGAAAACAGACATTATACCAGTCCCCATTTCCTGAAACTCGCCGGAGATATGGGATGTAAGGCAATTATCGGATGTGATGCACATACCCCTGACAGGCTCAACAACCGCACCGCACAGGCAACCTGTCAGAATATGGCAATCATGGCAGGATTGAAATTGATTGACTATCTCCCCGACATGATGCCAAAAGAATAAATCAAAAAACGGCTGAACCATTGGCTCAGCCGTTTGATTTTTTATCTCAATCAGCAGGGAAGATTTACCAGCTTTACGAGAGATTTCAGAATGTTCATAGCATCATCATCAGCAATATTTCCGTCACGATTAACGTCAGCATTTCCAATGCCCTTAGGCGTATCGCCGACACCGAGGAGATACTGATTCAATGTCAGAACGTCCAGAATGCTGACAGAACCGTCGCCGTCAATGTCGCCGTAAGTGGTAACATTACCAGACGGATTTGTGGGCTGTGTTGCAACGGTAGTTGTAGCGACAGTTGTTGTGGTTGCCACTGTGGTAGTAGTTGCCTTTGTTGTGGTGGTGGTAGTAGTGGTTGTTGTTGCCTTGGTAGTTGCAACAGTCTGTACTTCCTGAACGTCCAGAACAGCGGATTCAATGGTTGCAGTTTCAGGCCACCATACCCAGAAGTCAACACTTGACTGACCAGCAGGAACAGTATAGGTGATTGTTGCTGTGCCGTTGCTGACATTTGCAGTCCAGTCAATGGGAGACCATCCACCAGGGGGATTAAATACACCGTTTGTTTCAGTATCGCCGGAATTGGTCTTGATGGTAACAGTCAGTTTTGTTGCACCAGTGGTATCAATTCCCCAATAGGTCTTACCCTCTTCATTCTTCTTTTCAGTAACAGTTGCATCTTTCTTGCCGGAAATAATGGTCGGAGCTTGTGTAGTGGTTGCCTTAGTAGTCTGAACAGGAGTTGTGGACTGTGAAGGAGCAGTTGTTGTTTGGGGTTCATCAGTGGAAGGTGTAGGAGTTACAGTGGAACTAGAGCCGAAGGAATAACCGCTCTTGAATTCAGATGCACTGGAAACAATCTTAGAAGCACCCTTGTCAGAACCGCCGAACAGGTTTGCAAGACCGGCACAAGCCAAAGCAAAACAGCCGTTATAATCCAATGCACCTTCTGTATACTGGTACTTGTCGGAATGGTCTTCATAGTTGCCGGATGCATCAATACCGCCTACCAGTCCGCCGTAAAGTGTATACTTTGCTTCCGGATTGGTGGACAAATCCCCCGGATTGGCTGCACGGTGATGAATATGTGTGGGCCATTTACTGCCGTAACCAATCAGGAAACTGTATCCTAATGGGTTATCGCCGAGGATGTAATCCATCTGCCATTTTGAACCGGTTGCAAGTGCAGAGGAGCTGTTACCGTCTGCTGCTGCAAGGGCACTCATCTGGAGACCGCAGTTGTAACGAGCTGCGCCCCATCCGTCGCCGTTATATTTTCCAGCAGTTACACCGCCAGCGTTATTGACTTCAAATTCCAATTCACTCTTGAAAACATTGTCTTTGGTTGCCTTGAACATCAGAGCAGCATAGCCCTGCCATACCTTATCCCAAGTATAACGATAGTAGTCATAAACGCCGTTGTAGCTACCCTGTGAAGGTGTCAGGGTGGGCTTAGAACCTTCGCCGTTAATCCAGAGCCAAGCAGAGGCAAGAGCCAGTTCATCTTCACACATTGCATCAGTGGAATAATACGGACTTTGACCGGTCATTTCATTGCCCTTGTGCTGTGTACCAAAGTTATAGAGAGCCTTTGCATATTTCAGGCATTCCGAAGCATAAGCAGGGTCAGAATCCTTGACAACATATGCAGTACCAGCCAATGCAGCAGCCATTTCACCGCAGACAGCGGAATTGTTCTTGTTTGCGGTCAGCCAATAGGTTGCACGGTCATAATGCTGTTGCTCAGGAGGTGTCATCATGCTATGGTCAACACCACCATCAGCGACAACATAACAGATGGTTGCAACGTTTCCAGAACCATCCAGATATGTGGTCTTCATCATGTAATCGGCATTTCTCTTGAGAATGGCAACCAGATGGTCTTTGCATCCAGCCTTGTCATAAATTCCGGGGTTGAGGTATTCGGACATTGCAAGGGAAGACATACCGAAGCCCATTGTCAGATTAAACTTGATGTGGTCGCCGGCATCATGATAACCACCGCCAACGTCAAATTTTCCGTCTCCGTCAGGGTCAACAAGGGACTTGTAAGAAGAATCAAAGTTTGTTGCATTGGAAATCAGGGCTTTTTCATCCTCTACGTGGCAATCTCCACGCCATGTCAATGGTCCTTCATCCACATCAGAACCGCAGGCATTTGCATCAAAAAAATACAATGACAATGCCAGTGCCTGATAATAATCATTGTCCGCCGCATTCGCAGTCATTACAGGTGCAGCCGCAGAAAATGCACTTGTTGCCAGCATCGCAGCACTCATGATTCCGGAAATCATCCGCTTTTTGAGTGATTTTTTTTGCTTCATGATAATTACTTCCTCTCTGAAATAAAATACATTTTACAGAAATCCGGCTTACGCAGTGACCAGAAATTCTGCTTTTGTGAAATATTCTGCTTTTCTTCACAGAACATTCACATTTACAATTTTAGTATAACACACTTTGGAAAATAAATCAATAACAAATTTAAAAGAAGTCTATTTTTTATAGGATTTCACAAATTTTAGCCAATATCAAATAATTGATATGTGCACAATTGTATAAAATGCACAAATGTGAAAGTAATCTAACTTTTTTGGAAAATTCAGTTTTTCCGGATATTTTGCCGGATTCCCCATTGATGATATGGGGGAATTTGTAAAAAATTCATAAACATATTGACAAAACAATTACAATGTGGTATAATAATTACGGTTAGCAAATTAACCCAACATCAGGCAGGTATCAACCTGCACAAAGAAAGGAAGTAATCCCAATGAGCATGAAAATTGTAAATGTCTATGGTCGTGAGATTCTCGATTCCAGAGGCAACCCCACTGTTGAGGCTGAAATCACCCTCGAAGACGGTACTGTTGCAAGAGGCACAGCTCCTTCCGGTGCATCTACCGGCGAATTTGAAGCACTCGAACTCCGTGACGGTGACAAGAGCCGTTATCTGGGTAAGGGCGTTCAGAAGGCTGTTGAAAACATCAATACTGCTATCAAGGAAGCTATCACAGGTCTTGATGCTTCTGACATCTACGCAGTTGATGCAGCTATGATTAAGGCTGACGGCACAGAAACAAAGTCCAACCTCGGTGCAAATGCAATTCTGGCTGTTTCCATTGCAACCGCAAGAGCAGCTGCTACAAGCCTCGGCATTCCGCTGTACAGATTTCTCGGCGGTGTTCAGGGCACAAAGCTCCCTGTTCCGATGATGAACATTCTCAACGGCGGTGCACACGCTGACAGTGCTGTTGATACACAGGAATTCATGATTATGCCTGTCGGTGCTCCCTCTTTCAAGGAAGCTCTGAGATGGTGCGCAGAAGTATTCCACAGCCTGAAGGCTCTCATCAAGGAAATGGGCGACGTTACCGCTGTTGGTGACGAGGGCGGTTTTGCTCCGAATCAGCTCAAGAGTGATGAAGATGCTATTGAAAAGATTCTGGAAGCTATCAAGGCTGCTGGTTTCGAACCGGGTAAGGATTTCAAGATTGCCATGGACGCTGCATCCTCTGAATGGAAGAGCGAAAAGGGTAAGGGCTTCTACAAGCAGCCGAAATCCGGTAAGGAATTCACTTCTGATGAACTCATTGACCACTGGGAAAAGCTGGTAGACAAGTACCCGATTATCTCCATTGAAGACGGTCTGGACGAAGAAGACTGGGAAGGCTGGCAGAAGATGACCGAAAGACTCGGCAAGAAGGTTCAGCTGGTTGGTGACGACCTGTTTGTTACTAACACCAAGAGACTTGCTAAGGGTATCAAGCTCGGCGCAGGTAACTCCATTCTCATCAAGCTCAACCAGATTGGTTCTGTTTCCGAAACTCTGGAAGCTATCAAGATGGCTCACGATGCAGGCTACACTGCAATTTCTTCTCATCGTTCCGGCGAAACTGCTGATACTACCATTGCAGACCTCGCTGTTGCTCTGAACACCTGCCAGATTAAGACCGGTGCTCCCAGCCGTTCTGAGCGTGTTGCAAAGTACAATCAGCTTCTGAGAATCGAAGAGGAACTCGGTGCATCTGCTTGCTATCCGCAGATGGGCGCATTCCATGTACAGCAGGACTAATCCCCTGAAAATGCAATAATTCCAAACCGTGCAGGATTCAGTTTCTGCACGGTTTTCTTAAAATGAGGAGATTCAAAAATGGATTTGGATAAATACAAAGATGTCATCGACAGAAACAAGGATACTTTCAACTACTTCAAAAATTATCACACTGCTGAACTTGTTAAAATGCTGATAAAAGAAAAAGGAAATAAGAAACAGTCTGCTAAAATTGCTGCTGCAATTGCAATGCGAAATTTCCTGCAAACTATCACACCCAAAACCGCATTCCGTGCCACCGCCTATCATACCGACCACCTAATTGACAAGGTTCAGGAAAAATGGTACTCCAATGAATTGAGCGACTCTAAAAAACGCTCAAAAGTGGCGCACTATTGCGCAGCAATTGCCATTCGAAATGGCATTCATGACGATTTACCCCTTTTGCTGGAACTTGCATTCAAAGTCGGGAAGCATCTCATTTGACGAATCAAAAAGCGCAGATTGTCTGCGCTTTTTTTGTTACACTTTCATGATGCTTTTCGAGTATAGTCAGTGAAAGGGGGAATCCATCATGACGGATTCAGAATTAAGAGAACTGTTGAAACGTTCACCCAATGACGGGCATCAGGAATTATTTCATGAATATTTCCCATACGTCTATACCATTGTATTCCGGAAATTGCAGAACGTCGCAAGCATGGAAGACGTGGAAGAATGTGTGAGCGATGTATTCGCCGAAATTTTCCGTCATTATGATACACATTCGGAGTATGACGGAGATTTGAAAGGATATATTTCAACGATTGCCAACCGGAAAGCTGTTGATATGTTCCGCATTCTCTCCAGAAATCAGGGAAATACCATTTCAATGGATGAAATTGGAGAAATGGACTCCGGAATTGATATTGTACAAAATGCCGAACAATCCGCACAAAATCGGATGGTTTTGCAAGCCGTCAAGGACTTGGGAGAACCAGATACCACTATTATTTTACAGCGGTATTATTTCGGCTATTCATCAAGGGAAATCGCTAAAAATCTCAATCTATCCGCTGTCGCCGTGCGGATGCGGTGCAGTCGGGCATTGAAACAGCTCCGGAAAAAATTGGAACAATCTGGCATTACTATGGAGGTGTAACCATGAAAAAGAAAAAAATCATCAGCCTGTCAATGCAGGAACATTTGACAGAATATCTCCCCCAATCCGCTTACAAGCGAATGTATGAAAAAAGCGTGGAAAAATATCGTCAGCTTTCCTTTGAGGGCAACGAGGAAGAATTTACCGCTACCCCTGCCCCCATGAAAAGGAGCTGGATGCCGATTATCGTCAGTTTGTGTGCGTGTGCCGTCATGGGAATTGGAGTATTCACCATTCATGAAATCAATCTGCACAAAATCGAACCAATCACAGACATTCAGCCACAGCAAGAAATTACTGACACACACACAACGGTATTGCCCTTACTTCCCAGCATGGACTTGACACAAGCAGAGTTATATTTTCTCACCGAACAAAGCGGTTCGGACTGTTACACCATCTCCGCCGAAAATCAAGCCAAATTAGCCGGTTATATCAAGGAAACTTCCCCTGAATGGACTTTATTTAATCAAAAACAAAATCAATTCTTGGGGGGATTTCAATTTCAAATGTATGTTCTGTACAACGATGTGAAAAGTATTGTATACTTCTTTGATAATGGCACAATCGTGCAGTCGTTCCCTGAATTGGAACAAACCTATTACTGGGGAACGGATATTGAATTTTTCTATCAGCATCTCACCAACATGACCCACACGATAGAAACCAAAATTCCCATCCCTGACGGAAAAACTATTCATGAGGCTGATTCTGTTGAAATCATGGACTACCTTTTCCAGCGTGAAAAAAATCACCGCTCCACGCCGTTTTTCAATATTCTGAACGAGGACTACACCGGAAACGGCAAATTGATTGTGTTCACCAATACCGCCTATGCCCCGAACCTGTTTCACATTCCTGACGAGAATTTACAATCGTTGTCGGATGCATTCGAACAAGGCACATGGGAAGAAATCACAACGGATTCTGTCATTCCTGATGGAGAAGGTATTACAATGTATGTATACCGAATAAATCAAGGCTGTTTCTCCGTGACGTTCTATCCATTGAACCAGATTGCCATTATGAAAGTGCACCAAAAAGAAAGAACGTTCCGCATTTCTGACGACATTGTCACCGCTTTAAATTCCGCCCTTGATTTGCCACAAGAATATTTTGTGGAAAACCTCATTCCGTGCGAAATGTCCGAACCAGAAAACCGTTTCAATGCCGTCTGGAATGCCGTTGACGACTACACCGAAACTCATGTTGATTTGTCGGCATATCAGGAAATTGCAGACCGTATCAATGAAGAGTATGATTTAAATTTGCAGTCAATGGCATTAGTGAACAGAGAGAACTATTCCGGCGAAGCAGGCTATTTTTCCTATATAATTTACCACATTTTACTCAGCAAAACACCAGAAGAATTTGAATCCCAAATGAGAGCATCCGCAGAAGCACAACTCAATTACAAGCCTGAATTTATCCCCCTTGATGCGGAAAAAATTTTTAGTGTCACCTACAACCATGATAATTTTGATTGTGAACTGGATTTGACAGACGAGGAAAAAGCCTTCATCTGCGAAAAAATCAAT
This sequence comes from Ruminococcus sp. UBA3855, assembly GCA_002392545.1. GTDB lineage: Bacteria > Bacillota > Clostridia > Oscillospirales > Ruminococcaceae > UBA3855. The sequence goes on along the minus strand of DGHF01000222.1, from coordinate 3,476 downwards.
GAAGCCGAATGGAATGCACCATCCTCCAGAGATTTCGTGGAAGATGACATCACAGAGGAATTTAATAAAACAGAAGGCAGGATTCTCACCATCTGGACAATTGACGGAGACGAACAAAAACAAATCAGCATTGCACTCGATACCCCTGACAGAGTTGTTCAATGGCAAGTTGGCAGAGATGTAGCAGTTGCTAATATCACTGGTTACAGCAGTCTCAAATCGGATGAAACCATTCTCTCCATCATTGACAAACTCAATCTTGACGACTAAAAAAAGCCCCCATTTCGGGGGCTGTTTTTGTTAATGTATTACTGAAACAGCGGAAGCACAATAAATCCTAACAGCATTGCAACTGCCACGACAAGTACAAGAATTCTTGCGCCCATGCTCTTTTTGGGTTTCATGTTATCACTCCTTTTCATCATTCCACAATCGGCACAGCGACTGTTGTAAAATCTTCCTGAGGGGAATCGGGCACGGCTTCCATGGGGGAGTCCTGATTTCCGTCATTTGGGGGAACAATTTCAGTTTGCAGGACAATATTTCCGTCTCCCATATCCTGAACAATGGCGTTTCCGTTTTCGTCGGTCTGTACAACGGCATTTCCGCCTTCGCTGTTCTCCTTCTGTGCCTGAGTGGCTTCATTTTGAGCGTTCTGTTTTGCACGCAGTTTATCCCATACGCTGGTAGTAGCGGTTGTTTCGAGGATTCTGGCAACAATCGCCTCACCCCTGTCTTTTTCCCGTCTTTCCTTGTTGACCTCTGTAATTTTGTTAAGCGTGTGCAATCCAAAGCCCATAATCCCAATCATGATAAGCATTGCCACAGCAACCCAAATCATTCTTTTCATGTTGTTCATGAAAAATCACTCCTTCCAGAGCAAATAAGCCAATGTTTCTGTTACGGACTGTTCTAAGTCCTCGAAATGGACAATCCATCCGGTGAGATTATCGGGGGTGACTTCAATTTCGTCGCCTTCGTGAATATCGGGGAGAGTTTCGGCAGTTTCTGCAAATTTCGCAAAGACCTTGCCATTTTCCACTCTGTCAACGTCCGCCCACAATAATTCAATGCTGTAATCGTATTCTTCGGCGGTGTCCTCGTCAAGTTCAATGGCAATCCGGACGGATGCCTCATCAAATGGCTTTTCTTCGATGGCTTTTTTCATGGTGTCGAAAGTCTTTTTTGCGAGGTCAATTCTTTTGTGGAAATTCTTGCGGTTTCTGGGATAATCAATCTGGTCAGGGTCGGCGAAATACTCAAATTCCGGCGGTAAGATATTGCCCTCATCCGTCATTAAGAGGATAACACCACTGAGATTGTTATCCAGATTTTGGGAAGAATCCTCATTGACAGATGTATTTGACCAAGTGAAAGAATATTTTTCTTCACCGCAGGCACATTCTGCAATGGGTTCGCCCATATCTGCTATCATGTTTCTGTCAACGCACTGGCTTGCGATTTCGTCCAGCATATCGGCGAATGTTGTATAATTTTTCGTATCTGAGCCGTACATTTCCAGTTCACGCATACCAAGACAATTCATGCCGAGTGTGGTCATCCAGACGGTATCTTGTTCGCTGTCACCTGCGAGATACAGACCAAAAAGGTCACTCGGTGCAATGGCTTCGGGATATTCCCCAGCGAAACGAACCCAGTTTTCCGGATAGGCATGCTGTGTCACAAGGTCAATGATACCAACCATTTCAGGGAACAATACCGAGAAAATTTTCATGATTTGATGATAGAAGAATATGGGTTCGCCGTCAATTTCAAAACGTGCAACGTATTTCAGAGGAGATTCCAGCATTTTTTCAAAAGTTTCTCTTTCCAGAAATGCAACAGGTCTCGCTTCAATTTTGTAATTTTCATCTGTCACGAGCATTTTCATTTGCAGTTCTACCAGTTTTCCGCAATGTTCAAGGGAAATAAACAGCGTTTCATCTTCTTCAAGGGCGGTCATCAGCTTGTAATCTTCGGGGACGTTCTCACGGATTCTCTTTTCAAGGTCAGAGAGGGACGGAGTGCAATGTTCTTTCAGCACGACGGCAATCATGGAGGGAGATTTTGCAATCAATCCATGAGTGGTCTTTTTGGCTGGTTTTTCTGTATCAGGGTTTTCAGCTTCGGCTTGTGCTTCTTCGAAATCGATTTCAGGGAATTTCTTGTTGAGAATGTCCATATAGTAGGTGCTTTCATTGCGCTTGTCGAGAAGTTCAGACTGTTCTTTTGTGATATTGTAGAAATAATCTTGCAGTTCCGAAAATGCAATTCCCTTGTCCGTGGGCTTGATGGGGAGAACCATCACGGCTTTGGATTGGGTATAGCCGTCACCATTTGTAATTTTTTCCAATTTCACCATCACTTTCATGAGACGGTATGCCCCCCTCGCATACTCCAACCGCATGGATGGATTTTTACAGGAAACAAAATCAGCGACTGTCTGTTTAAATAATTTCCAGCCGTGACTAATGTCAGTTGCGCTGTACAGCTCCAACAATGTGCCGGTCTGCCCCAGAAATTCCGGTTTTCCGTCTGTGTAGCGTTCGCAGAGATTTCCATAATAACTTGCTTCATCCAAATTGTCATGATACAGGTAATAATCACACAAATGTCCATAGGTGCAATGCGGAATTTCTGCACATCTGCGCTCACCTCTCAAGATGGGCTGTGCAATTTCAAGGGCTTGTTTCTCGTCGTCCAGTTTCAGAGATACATACATGTCAAAATTCATTTCACAGGCTAAACAGTCACAGAAACGGTCACGGGGAATGCGGTGGAAAAGCTTGTATTCTTTCTGCGCTTCTTCCATGTTGACTTTCAGCAGGTATTTTGTCCGTTTCATGTGGTAAACTCTCAGAGAAACATCACATTTCTGACAGCGTTTCTTGAATTCCTCGAAATATTTTTCAATTTCGGCTTTGGAAATCTGGTAGAAATCAAACGAATTTTCCAAAATCCACTTGAAAGCTATCATCATATCTTCTTCGTATTCATCCTGTAATTCGGGGTGTTCGTCGTAAATCTGCAACAATTCCGGAAAACGGATAATCGCCTTGAAACAGTCGTCATGAAAAACAGATTCCTGAATGAACTGATAACGGAAATAAATTCTCCAGCTGTGTGCGCTTGCGTTGTCCGCCTCTCTGATAGCATCTGCCAGCGCATCAAGGCGACCTGTGCCGTGTTCCATTTCACGGATTTTTTCAAGATATTGGTTTGCATCAAACATTTGTCATACGCTCCTTTCAATCGTCAAGAACATTAAGCCAGTCAGTGAAATCATTCGTTCCGTTTCTTTTGTCAAAACGTTTCGCCAAATCTTCCGCTTCTTTTCGGAGAATTTCAGCGACTTTCTTAGTATTGCCCTCTGTGACAGCGGTCAGAATGGAACTTTCCGGAACTTTGACTAAATCCGTACTCATTCCATTTTTCACCATGCTGTCAAACAAGTGAACAGCTCCCGAAATGAAATA
>DGHF01000051.1 GCA_002392545.1 Ruminococcus sp. UBA3855 | reverse complement strand
TGACATAATGTATCGGAGCTTATAGTTCAACAAAGAAAGAAAGGAAAATAAACCATGAAAGTATTATCCTTATTTGATGGCATGAGCTGTGGAATGATTGCATTTCGTCAGGCAGGAATTCCGGTAGAGGAATATCACGCTTACGAAAATGACAAATACGCAGTTGCAACCTCAAAATATAACTTCCCTGAAATCGTTCATCATGGTGATGTGTTTGACGGCGATTTCACGGAATACAATGGATGTGATTGGTTGATTGGCGGTAGTCCGTGTACATACTGGAGCATTGCACAGAATCCGGCAAAGCGTGAGACAGTTGCAAGCGGTATCGGATGGGAATTGTTTCAGCAGTATGTCAGGGCATTGCACGAAGCAGAACCGGAATATTTCCTGTATGAGAATAATTTTTCAATGTCTGATTTCATCCGTGAAAGCATTTCGGAAACGTTCGGATTTGAACCGATTATGATAAATTCTGCATTGGTATCAGCGCAATTGCGGAAACGGCTTTACTGGGTAGGCAAGCGGAATGCAGACGGCACATACAGCAAATGCCGGATTCCTCAGCCGGAAAACAAAAAGTTGCTTGTGAAAGATATTCTGGATAATCCGGTATTTACAACGATTACAGGGAAATCGCTTGCTTTGACTGCAAAACGCTTAAAATTTGGTCAAGGTTTTGACCCTGTGAAATACAGTGCTGAACATACACCAGCAACAAATGTTGCAATCAGAATCGGAAATCTTCCGAATAGTGACGGAACTGTCTCAAATTCACAGGCAGTAAGAATCTATGACGTGAATGGAAAATCAGTCACATTGACTGCGAATGGTGGCGGATTAGGTTCAAAAACCGGACTATATGCAATCCGCACGGAAAATCCGAAAAAGAAATATCGTGTGTACTTTGTACAGAACAAGAAGATTATGCAGGACGGGAAAACATATCCATTGGTTCTGTTTGGCATAAGCAACACTATGAAGAAATGAAATATTTCAGGAAGAATCTGATTATTTTGATGAAATGGTAAAGGAGAGAGCGAAGAATGACGGTTGAGGAATTATTTGGAATGTTCTCAGTCTATGCGAGATTCATAATTGAGCTATCAGACAGCAGGACATACCCACTAGGCGAGCAAGTATATGACGGGACAACGATAGACAAGAAAAAATTGCGTGAATTCAAAGAATATACTGTAGAAAGCATAATTCCGTTTGAGAGTGTCAAAGGGCAATGGGACGGATATTTGCACATAGTAATTCATGAATGATTTGAATGCAGATTAAACCGCACTGGTAGCTTTCTGACGGCTTTTGCAGATGATGATATAAAAATATACCGCCTAACCTGTGAAGCCACCAGAAAAGCGGTTAGAAACGAATTGAGGGTTCATAGTGAAAAAGAAAAATTGTGTGAACAAAAAGAGTTTTCATGCGAATACTGTGGAAAAACATTCATAGCAATATGCAACGGACATAATAAATTCTGCTCTAACAATTGCAAATCAGCATACAGGCGAAAATCAGGAATTGACAACATCACAAAAGTTTGTACTCTTTGCAGAGGTGAATACATTAAACGTTTCCGTATTCTCTCTTCACGCTACAGAAATAAAAGAAAACGTTTCGGACTTCGTGCCACTCTTATTTGTGCTATTTATAATTTTCAGCATAACCTTTGAGATTTCCGAACAGGTCTATTGAATGTTCCGGACGGTTATTACATCATTCGCAAACTGACTGTTTCAGAATGTATGAAATTGCAGACCGTTCCCGACTGGTACAAATTTCCGGTATCGGACACGCAAGCGTACAAGATGCTTGGCAACGGCTGGACTGTTGACGTTATCCGGCATTTGATAGAATCTGCATTGACAGGCGAAACAGAAGAAAGCTATGTCCAGCTTGCATTTGCATAGAAAGAAGGTGAAGACATGAAGTACATCCAAAATTTACAGCTTCTTCCTGTTATGGTGGAAGATGCCTTTACAAAGTGTGACAGCATCCTGCAAAAATATGATAAAGTGATGATTTCGGTTTCTGGCGGTTCGGATAGTGATATTGTTGTCGATATGGTGTGCCGTTTAGGATATGCCGGAAAATGCAGTTTCGTATTTTTCGATACGGGAATTGAATATCAGGCGACAAAAGACCACTTGACATTCCTAGAGGATAAATATGGAATCAAAATTGAAAGAATCCGTCCTGAAAAGCCTGTTCCCCGTGCGGTTCTGGAAAATGGTGTTCCATTTTTGACAAAATATGTCGCTCAAATGATTGGAGAATTGCAGAACCGCAATTTTGAGTGGGAGGATTTGCCGTTAGAACAGTTGCAGGAAAAATACGGTAATTGTTGGCGGTTTCATTGGTGGACAAATTATTATCATGCTCAGGATGGATTCAAAGCATCCATGTTTCAGATTGCAAAATTTCCATTCCTGAAAGAATTCTTAATGAAGTACCCCCCCGAATTTCCAATATCTGACAAATGCTGTAAATGCGCCAAAAAAGACGTGTCGCATTCTTACATAAAAAAACATCCAGAAATTCAATTGAAATTGATGGGTATTCGCAAACAGGAGGGCGGTATCCGTGCTGGTGCATACAAGGGGTGCTATTATCCGGAATCGAAAGAACCGTTTTATATGCCACTTTTTTGGATGTCTGATGCTGACAAAAGGGAATACGAAAAAGCGTTTGAAGTGGTACATAGTGCCTGCTACACGGTTTACGGCATGAAGCGGACAGGCTGTGCAGGGTGTCCATTTAATTCAAAGTTTCTTAGAGATATTGAAACGTTGGAGCGATATGAGCCGAAATTAGCAAAAGCTGTCAAAAATATTTTCGGGAAGTCCTATGAGTACACATTGCAGTATCGTGAATTCAAATTATTCATGAAAGCAAAGCGAAAGCAGTGTGAAGGACAAATGACATTATTTGATGAAGATTAGGAGAAAAATATGAAAATACTCAAACTGAAACGGGTACTGAAAGTACTCAATCCGCACATAGTTGTAAACCTGCTTGATGGCAACACGGAAAAATTGATTTGTTGCGCAACAGTTGAGGAATTGCTTCACACAAAGGAAAAAAAGTACAAAAAACATCTTGATATGAATGTGCTGGAAATTATCCCTGTTGCAGTCCCTGCCAACACATATGTTGCAATTACAATCGTACCGATGGAGAAAGTGAAATGAAAAAGACAATAGAAAATCAGGCAACAGGCATGAAACAGAAAGTAAGAGGTTCTGGTATATTGACCGGAATCGAAAAGAGAACCATTCTCACACTCATTGACCGCTGGTATCATCCGGCGGAATGGATTGTGATGAGTGAGGGCTACATTGTTTGCAGTCACTGCCACAATGAACCGGACGGAGGAAAACCGACACCATATTGTCCAAAGTGCGGAGCAATGATGAAACAACCAGACTGGTACAGACCGGAAGGAGAATGAACCCATGATTAAAATTGAAAATACCGAAACATACGGATTCGAAGCCGCTATTCGTGGCATGAGAAATCCAATGAATAGTTGGGACAAGTCAGACAGCGAGTCATATCAGTATGGTTTTGATATTACATTCAAACTCGGTGAAAATGATTTAGAACTGATGAAGCAACTTGTTAAAGCAGGTACAGACCATTCCAAATTCATGCGCATGATTACAGTAACCTGCGACATTACCGCACCATTATTTTGGACGAAAGAACTTGATACCTACAAAGTCGGAACAGTAAGAAATTCCTGCTCCACAATGCACACCATCCACAAGAAAAAGTTTGACATTGATGATTTTTCCTTTGACAATTTGTCAGCGTTAGGCATGAATATGTTGCAAGACACCATTTGCATGTTGAATATTCTCCGCAAATATTACATCAATACCACAGAAAAATCATTCTGGTATGATATGATTGCAATTTTGCCATCTTGCTATAACCAGCGTTTCACATGGCAGGCAAATTATGCAGTATTGAGAAACATCTACCATGCACGCAAAAACCACAAACTGACCGAATGGCACGATTTCTGCAAATGGATTGAATCGTTGCCCTATTCAGAATTGATTACGGAGGACTGACCATGCCGAAATGTTTGATTTGCAGGAAAGAATTCCGTCATGAAGTTCTCCGCACAGAAAATGGAAGAAGCGCAAACAGAATTATTTGCCGGGAATGTGCCGGAAATGCCTGCCGTCCGAACCCTCCGGCAAAAGCTGAACACATCCCCGAAAAATTAGAATCCCTTTCAGCCACAGTGATGAAAGGAGTAGTTCAGGAATACATGACGGAATACGAAACTATGGCAGAAAATTTTCTGAAAACCAGCGATTTCGAAACTTACGAGTTCCGGAAGTTTCTCCGGATTCACCGCCGTTTCAGAAACCGTTACTATGATGCACTGACGTTGGGCAACATTGAAATCGTCCTCAGCGATGCTAGAAAACGTGCGTTCGAAGAAACGATATTTCAGCTGTTCGGGGAAGCCAACCCCCGACTTATCCGAAAACTCTGGGAAATTGATTTTCGCCAGATTGAAAACTATATTTATCAGGAGGAATTGACATGGAAGAAGCAAAAAAGCGTGGGCGACCGAAGGGAAGCAAAGACCTCAAAAAGCGGAAGCAAAGAGACCCATCAACCTATTCACACGGCGGATACAAACTGAGCGAAGAAGCCCGAAAAAAAAGCACATTCTATAAAGCCAACAATCCCGACCTTCCTCAGGGCTATAATTCCAATCTGGTAGAGTTTCTGGAAGCCATCACTCCCACAGAGAAAATTGATGTCAATGACATAGAGGGAATGCGTGAACGTTTCCGCCACTATCTGGAAATGTGTGCAATGTACGACCAGAAAGTCTGCAATACACAAGCCTACATTGCAATCGGCTTGACGAAATGTCAGGTCAGCCAGTATATTATCAGACGTTCACAGAATCCGGAACGTGCAGACTTTTTGGAATGGCTCAAAATGTATTGCTCCGCCTATCGTGAAGCCCTTATGAATGACGGTAAAATCAATCCTGTTGTAGGGATTTTCCTCGGCAAAAATTACGACGGACTGAAAGACCAGCAGGAGCATGTTGTAGTTGCAAATAATCCACTCGGTGAAACGGTCACAGAAGAGGAATTGTCCAAAAAATATCTGGAATCCGCCAATCTGGACACAATCGAAACCACAGCACAAGAATCAGTTCCGCTCCAAATTCCTGAAACCGAACCCGAACCCACAGCCCACAACGAATAATTGCAAGCCAATAGACAAAAAAGCCGTCCAATTCCGGACGGCTTTTAAGAAAGAAAGTGAAATCATGAAAAAAAAACAATATGAAGTGAAACTGACTATCGGTCAATCATTGGACGGTCAGCCAATCCGGAAGAGTTTTTACAGCACTCTCAGTAAAGCAGATGCAAGGCAAAAAGCCCATCAATACCAATTGGAACACGCAACCGAATTGTTAGCAACCCCTGAACCAGTCCAGCCCACCTTTGAAACGTGGGCGAAAGAATGGCTCAAAACCTACAAAAAAGGCACGGTCAAACAACATACCTATTTGTATTCCTACGAAGTCAATGTGACAAAATACCTGATTCCCCATTTCGGGGAGCGCAAATTATCTGAAATCAAGCAAATTGACATTCAGAAATACTTCAATTCCGTCACCTTTTCAAAATCCGTTCTCCGAAAACAAAAATTGATTCTCCATGAAATCTTTGAAACTGCCGTCAACAATGACCTATGTACCAAAAATCCAGTTGTCAATATCCGTTTCCATAACTTCTTAGAAGAGGAAACCAAACGTGTCTACACCAATGAACAAGCCCAAAAGGTCAAAGAATACGCAAAACTGCACCAAAATTACGGAATTGTCATTCTCCTTGAAACCGGAATTCGCCGTTCCGAACTGTTAGGATTGCAATGGAATGACATTGATTTTCTCAATCTGACTATCAGAATTCGCCGTGCCGTTGTCCAAACCAGAGGAGAAATTGTAATCTCCAGCCCAAAATCAAAATCTTCCGCACGGATTTTCCCCATCTCACAAGAATTTGCAGAGTATCTGAAAACCATCCCCAACAATGGAATTTATCTGCTTGGTATAGAGGAAACTCCTCAAAGCCCCAGCACCTTTGCGCACCGTTTCACCAAATTCATGAAACAAATGTCAAAAGAAATTGACGTACCAATGTTAAGCCCTCACGAACTCCGCCATACATACGGAACATTACTCCGTGAGAATGGGGTTGACATCTACACGATTCAGAAAGTGTTAGGGCATGCCGACATTAACACAACAGCATCTCTTTATGTGCATAATGACATAGAAGTTCTCAGGAAAAAATTAGGATTTTCCTAAGATTTTGAGAAATAGAAAAAGTACGACAGCAAAGTCGTATTTTTAGTGAAACTAAATCCAGAAAACGGCTAAGAATAGCCTTTTATTTTCATGAAATTGCAAGGCATTATTCTGGAAATCGTGTTTGCGTTAATAGCGCAACGAGGGTTCGAATCCCTCTCTGTCCGCCAAATAAAGCCGTTTCCGGATTTTTCCGGAGACGGCTTGTTTGTATTTTTTATGCAATTCCGCCAAAAATTTCACATAATTTTCACAATGCTATGTTATGATAAAACTGTACCTTATCCGGATTGCCGGAAAGATAACATTATTATAAAGGAGATTCACACATGAAAAATACTGTTTCTACTTTGTTAAAGCAAAAGGAAGCCGGCGACAAAATTACCATGCTCACAGCTTACGACTATACCACGGCGAAAATTATGGACGAATGCGGAGTGAATTCGATTCTAATTGGCGATTCCCTCGGAATGGTTATGCTGGGCTATGAAAATACGCTCCCTGTCACAATGGAAGATATGATTCACCACACATCCGCCGTTGCAAGAGGAGCGCAGAATGCTTTTATCGTGGCAGATATGCCCTTTATGTCGTATCAGGCAAGTGTTGAACAGGCGGTAATCAATGCCGGAAGGCTTGTCAAGGAAGGCGGTGCAAATGCCGTCAAATTGGAAGGCGGTGCAGAAGTCTGTGAGCAGATTCGTGCGATTGTCAATGCCTCCATTCCGGTGGTGGCGCATTTGGGATTGACTCCGCAGTCTGTGAACGTGTTCGGCGGTTTCAAGGTGCAGGGCAAGAGCCTTGACAAGGCGAAGAAACTTGTTGACGATGCACTGAAAATTCAGGAAGCTGGATCTTGTGCTGTTGTATTAGAGGGAATTCCGGCGAAGCTTGCCGAAATCATCACGAAAAAATTATATATTCCTACAATTGGAATCGGCGCAGGAAATGGCTGTGATGGTCAGGTGCTTGTCTATCAGGATGCATTGGGCATGACAACCGGACACACTGCAAAATTCGTGAAGAAGTTCGCAGAAGTCGGCGAACTCATGAGAAAAGGCATTTCTGATTATATCAGTGAAACAAAGGCTGGAACTTTTCCGGCACAGGAACACACCTATTCTATTGATGAAACAGTAATCAACGAAATTATGGGGGAGGAAAATCAGTCATGAAAATCGTAAAGACCATTGCAGAAGTGCGCAAACAGGTAAAGGAATGGAGACATGAAGGCTTGACAGTCGGTCTTGTTCCAACAATGGGCTATCTGCATGAGGGACATGCAAGTTTAATTGATGCCTCTCACAGAGACAATGACCGAACCGTTGTTTCCGATTTCGTCAATCCAATGCAATTTTCCCCTACAGAGGATTTAGAAAGCTATCCCCGTGACATTGCACATGATGCGAAACTGGTGGAAGCTCACGGCGGAGATTTGATTTTCCATCCCGAACCGGAAGAAATGTATCATGAGGGATTTTCTTCTTTCGTGGATATGACTGTACTCACAGAGGAATTGTGCGGTTTAAGCAGACCGATTCATTTCAGAGGGGTTTGCACCGTGGTTTCAAAGCTGTTCAACATTGTACAGCCTGACCGTGCCTATTTTGGAAAGAAAGATGCTCAACAGCTGGCAGTTATCCGCCATATGGTTAATGATTTGAATATGAACCTTGAAATTATCGGCTGTCCGATTATCCGTGAAAGTGACGGACTCGCTAAGAGTTCCCGCAACACCTACCTAAACACCGAGGAGCGTCAATCGGCACTGGTATTGTCACAGGCTGTTTTTCTGGGGATGAACATGGTAAAGAAGGGCGAAAAAGATTGTTCCGTAATTCTGGATGCCATGAAGAAGCATATTGAAGCCGAACCCCTTGCAAAGATTGACTATGTGAAAATCGTAGACTGTGCGACTATGCAACAAATTCCCACGCTTGACCGTCCGGCACTTTGTGCAATGGCTGTGTATATCGGAAAAACTCGCCTGATTGACAATTTCTTCACAGAAGACGTATAAAGGGGGAAGTTTATGCAAGTATCAATGTTGAAAAGTAAAATTCATCGGGCAACCGTCACACAGGCGGAATTGAATTACGTCGGCAGTGTGACAATTGACGAAAATTTAATGGAAGCTTCTGGGCTTTATGAATATGAGCATGTGCATATTGTGAATGTCAACAGCGGAAGCCGGATTGAAACGTATGTCATCGCCGGAGAACGTGGGAGCGGTGTCATCTGCCTGAACGGTGCGGCGGCACGTTCCGGACAAAAGGGCGATACTGTGATTATCATGTCATATGCGCAGATGTCCCCTGAAGAAATTGCAGAACATCATCCGAAAGTGGTCTTTGTGAACGAAAAGAATAAAATCTGCAAAGTCAGCAGTTATGAAAAACATGGAAAATTGATATAAATAAAATCGCCTGTGTCATTTCGGCACAGGCAATTTTTTTATCTGCTTACTTATTTTTATTTACCCAAATCACTTTTTCTTGTCGGGCATATGGTAATGTTCATTGAAATCACGCTTGATAACTTCAAGTTTCTTCTGGTCTTCAATGCGCTGTTTGTGGGCATCATCCTGAATCTGCTGAACTTCATCAATACCAGACATAATGGTCTGCCATGTTCTTTCGAGGGTCTCCACCTTAATGGAACTGCCGGAAGCCAGACGAGCGGTCAATTTTGCTTGGTCAACAGTATTCTGAGCGTTGCGGATTAACAGTTCATTAGTCTTTTCGTCAAGGGCGGACATTGCATCAGCCTGAATCTTCTGCTGTTTAAGTAAGATAGCCTGAGCCAGTGCCTGCTTGAATACCGGAAGCGTGATGATAAATGCAGAATCAATTTTTCTGTACAGATTCCAGTTGCTGAATTCCATGGTTTTCAGCATGGGGATGGACTGCATTGCAACCATTTCAGCGGTGCGCAAATCCTGTACACGCTGTTCGAGCATGGACTGTGCCTGACGGAGCTGGTCTAATTCAAACTGAATCGAATTATCTCCGGTTTCCTCAAGGTCTTTCTGTCTCTGCTCAATATAGGCTGCAATTTCCTGACAGCCCTGCTCACCTGCAAGAATGTACTTGACTAATTCATGATAGAATCCGACATTTGCTTCGAACATCTGCCCCAATGACTGGTTGGATTTCTTGATATTCTCCTGATACTTGCGGAGTTCCACATAAATTTTGTCAACTTCCTTGCCCATCACGTTGTATTTTGCAAGGATTTTTTCAACCTGCTTCTTGGCATTGCCGAAAAGCTTCTGGAAGAAATTCGGGTCATCTTTCAGCTCATCTGCATCAAAAGCCCCCATAATCTTGGCAAGAGACTTCATCATCTGACTGGATTCATCCAGCTGGCTCATGTTGACATTCCGGAGCACGGCATCAGAAACCTTGGAAATTTCTTCTGCTGCTTCTGCACCGAATGTGACAATGGTATCCATGTTGTAGACTTCAATCTGGCTTGCAATCTTATCAACCTCTTCTGAGCCAACAAGCTGATTCATCTTCTCACGCTCTGCCACAATGTCATACTTTTCTTCCACTGGCTGAATGTCGAGTGTCTGAGACTGTGCAATTTCAGCCTCAACGGGAGCAACTGCCGGATTCTGTGCCGGCTGTGGATTATTTTTCTTAAAATCCAAACCCATAACAAATTACCTCACTTTTTAAAAATATTTGCAAAGAAACCGCCTTGTTTTGCTTTTGCAGCGGATTTCTGTGTTTTTTCTGCCATACGCTGTAAATTAGGTACTTTCATATCATAAATATATTCGCCTAACTGGTGTTCTTCCATCATGGCTTTCTGGTAATATTTTTCAACACTCTGATAACCAGTCGGCACGAAAAACACCACATCAAAGCCGATTAAATTCAAAAATGCCGCTACAATTGCATCTTCCTGTGAAATGACACGCTCCCCGACCTGCACATATAAAAATTTCGGCGGAACTTTGGTAAAATCAAATTTCTGAATTTTGCGTATCAGTTCCATAGGGAGTGTGAGAATGGTTGCAACAATATTGACATTGACATTATTTTCCGGTGTAGGTCTGATGAGATTGAGTTTCAGCATCAGTTCCATTTTGTCAAGAATATGTTCCTGCATTTCCTCCCTCAGAAAGCCATAACTTTTCTGATATGCCGGACTGTTTTTCACTTTCTCACGGCTCAGCGTTGAACCGACAAACATTGACGGAACTTGGTCTTTCACCGGATTGGGAATCAGCGGATTGATGAGGGGCGTTCTTGTCACAATGAACAAATCCACCGCCATGAGCTTTTCGACATCCTGCCAGTATTTTTTCTGGTCGCCGTCCTTTACACCGGAAACCTTTGCGAAAACGACAGGAATATTGACTTCATTTCCGATAACCCCGAAATTCGGGCGAAATCTTGCTTCTTCATTCCATAGGATTGCAATTTCTTCATACATGGTGCGAAGTGTGATGGAATTCGCCTTTGCATACTGCTGATTACGGTACATTCCTGTATCCTGATACATGAGGGTATCCAATTCCCGTTCTGCCTGATATGCTGTGGTACTGATAACCAAATCAGAACTTTCTTTCGGGTAATGTTCAAGCTGAATGGTTTTATCATAATGCTTTTCGTATAATAAAGCATCTTCCACGTAACAGCTTTTACTGGTATCAGGAAGGAGAATCAGCACGTCAACAGGCAACCTTGCAAGAAAACGCAGGAATAAAGCTTCTTTTTCGTCCTTTGCACCGCCCAGACAAATGACCATGCTCACTTGTGGCATTCTCCATGCGCCGAACAGCTCCCTTTGGTAGCGTTTCAGCCAGCAAAGCAGATAAACTGCCAGAGAAGCCAACGGAGAAATCATCATTCCTTTTTTGGAAGATTCTTCCAGCATTACATCCACGAAACTTTTCACCATCAACCGCCGGAGCTGAATGTCATTCGCCTGAATCTGACCAGATAAATCAAGAATCAAATCTTCCATCCGTCCATAATTTTTTCTTGTAATGCCGGCTGTTTCCTGCGGAGTCGGTGCAGGAATTCTGTCATCAAAAATTAAATGGGGTCTCCCCTCGCCTTTCAGTTCCTGATGAAAACGATACAATTCTTGCTGATAATCCTGAGGAGTTTCCACCCCCACAAAACGACAGAACCCATTATAAAATAAATTGGGGTCGTTTCCACGCTGGGAAGGTGCTTTTTTGAATTCGAAAATTCCGCCCTCTTCCAACCATGCATTGGTACAATTCTGAACATCAGGCAAAGTGCCGTAAAGTTTCTGACGGCTGGATTCTTCCTGCCATTCATTGCGCTGTTGTTTCAGGCTGAAACCCTGCGGAAATGCTGATGCCCCTGAAAGATTGAACATCATGGAATATTGTGATGCAGGGTCTATTTTCAAATAATTTGCATCTCCGTGATACTGCAATATCATTACATCACATCCGGCATGCGCCAGCACTGACAAAAGAAGAAGTTCGTAAATTGTCGCTTCTCCCTCATAGAGAATTTTCGGAACGTCATTATTCCCCAATACATTCACGATACGTTCAAACTTGTAATACAGCCAGCACATGAATTTAATGTAGGTATTTTTAAGCATCCCGACACTTTTCCCCTGTTTTTGCAGATTCTCCAATGTCTGGTAAATGGAAACTGCTACCTCCTGCCTTTGCTTCTGGTTCATACGAGGCAACCACTTTGTCAAGCCTGCCTGTATGAACGATTGATTCATCTCAAATGCCGAACCCATCATTTCAGTGTAATATTCAATATGACGAGTATCAGGATTTGGAATTCCCCCTTCAATGATAACACCGTTTTTTCGTGCAACAGTATAGAATTTTTGGATAAAGCCTTTCACTTCCGGAGTATACCCACTCAGGCGACAGCAATAAACCCCCTGTGGCTGTCTCGCCATCAAAGGCTTGAAATAAGATTCAAAATTCTGTGGATTCTGATAACGATACACGTTTGAATTTTCCCCCTTTCTTTTAGGAAGAATCAACAGTCTTTTGTTTATTCTATCACATTTTTATAGACGGAATATGAACAAAATATGTATAAAATGTTAATTGCATTATGTGACTTCAATATAATGCATTTCCTTTTCCTGAAGTAAAGCAATCAGTTCATTATATGCTTTCAGTGATGCTTTTTTGTCCGTGACTTTGATAGTATAATCATTTCCCAGTGTCTGAAAAACACCTTTCAGGGCTTCCAGACTGACCGGAGTATCCCGATACAGATACCCATTTCCTGAAACCACAACTTCGACTGTATCCATATTCTCGATAATGGGAATGGTGACAGGCTCTGTCACAATTTCAGTTTCCGGCACTGATTCTTCCTTTGCAGAATCCTCTGTAGAGAGTTCGGAAACTTCCGGAAGCATCTCTTCCGGCGAAACCATCCGGTTATTCTGTTCTTCCTGTGCAATCAATGCAGAGCCACCTTCCGAACCGCCAAGCCCGAAACCGCCACCCCCTCCGCTGAATCGCCCATAGAGATAGCCCCCGACAGCTCCCCCCACAAGGCATACTGCCCCGACTGCCACAACTGCGATGACTCCGATTCCCTTTACCTTGTAATTCATTCGGTTTCACTCCCTTCTGTAATGGCTGTATCGACTTCTGTGTAATAGAAACGCTTGTTTCCAAGCTGAATCAGACGGAAAGCCTCTGTAATTTCGGCATAAGCCCACCTTGTGCCGGATTCTGACGAATCAAAAGTGAATATACATAAAATTGTATCATCCGGCAAATAGCCCACACTCTGGAAAATGCGGTTCAGCTCCAAGCCAATCTGTTGACTGCGCCTGTCGGAAATACTTTCCAGAAATGTATCTCCCTGATACACTTCAATTTTCCATCCCTCTGTCATCATCACAAGGCGAATCTGAATACTTCCCTGACTGAAATCACGGATAGCCTGAATATTGGAAGCCTGTGCAGAATGTTCCATGACAGCAAATTCCTGTTCTGCCTGCAATTTAAGGTTTTCGGCTTCTTCCTGCAAAGCCTCCGCCTGAGCGGTCTGTTCATTCGCCATTGCCACGGCAACAGATGCAGTTTGTTCCGCCGTAGTAATTTGTTCCTGCATCTGCTGACGGGAGTTAATGATAAACCAGAATAAAATTATCATCATGACATCCAGAAGAGAAGTAAAATCAAGAATAATTTCTCTCATCTTCATACGGTGACACCCTCTCCAGTCGCTTGTTCAGAATGTTGTCTTTCGCTGTTACGTTCAAGGAGGGTGTCAACTTCCTTGTTATTGGTAGTGACTTTGACAGAAATCACAGAATCCAGCAGTTTGAAAATGACAGCGAAAATAATCCCCCATGCCGTGGAAGTCAACGCTCCAAAAAACTGGTCAATTTCTGTCCCTGCGATATTACTCGCCACTCCAATGAGAGACTTCACAGTCCCCAGCATTCCCAATAATGGGAAAATTGCCGTCATATTGGAGAAAAATGAGTAACAGATATTCATATGGTCACGCTGTTTGAGAACCAAATCTTCATGTTCCCTGACATCTTTGGGAGTGGATATTTTTTTCTCTTTGGGGTTGGCAAGACGTTCATTGAAACGAAGATTGTCAAATAATTTCTTTTCAATGCGGAACGTCAGATAGAAAACAAATCCCGTTCCAATCGCAAAAAATAAAATGATAATATCAGATGTTGTAAAAATGCTTTTCAGCAGAGTTGAAACAAAATTCATGACAGTTTCCCCTTATGACTTTTTCGGTTTTGGATTCTTCTTTTCGGGCTTTTCGGCTTTTCTTGCCTCTTTGCGGATTTCGAAAGAATTCGGTCGGAGATAAACTAAATCTTTTTTGCGGTTTTGATACTGCACATAGAAATAAATACAAACTACAACATAAGTCAGTGAAAACATAGCACTCAATATGATTGCCCATGTCAACCACCCTGTTTTTGTGAAATGCTTTGCCAGTGCGAGATAATAACGGTATTTGGAAAGCTCCACGGAAGAAGTCGCAACCAGATTCAATGTCCCCAGTTCCTCACCGGAAAATTTCAGTGTGACCGTTCCGAGTTTCTGCCCCTCTTTGACTGGTGCAGAAACATTGTCTTCCAGTTCAACCTCCTGTGTGATGGAGACAACATCCGCCATATCATACCACAGCATACTGAATGATTTTTCAGGACGTACAAGAACATAATCCACACCGTCACCATTTTTTACGCTGATTTGTCCAAGTTCTGTATTTTCACTTAAAAGGGTACGGAATGAGAAATGTGTAAACACCCATTCAAATAAATTTTCTGCATCGCTTATATGATAGAATTTCAAATTTCCTTCATCGTCCGTGAACGGAGCAGCCAGCAGAATGACAAGGAAGCTGTTTCCGTCTCTGGAAGCCTTGACAATGATATTCCGCCCCTGTTGGGTAAGATTTGCGGTTTTGATACCTTGTGCATCTTCCATATAAAATTCACTGGTCTTCTGAACCATCAAATTGGAATGCGCCCAAGTCCACCCCTCTTCGTGTCTGTCGAGGTTAGGAGAATAGGGAGTAAATGCAGAAGAAGTTGCAATGGATTCAAATTTTCCGATACTCAGGGCATATTCTGTAATCAATGCCATATCATTGGCAGTGGTTTTCTGTGCAATGTCATAAATACCAGTAACATTGGTGAAATTCGTCTGTGTGCATCCGAGGTCATAGGCTTTATCATTCATCATTGCAATGAAATTAGGAATACTGCCGTTCCCGAACTGATTTGCCAGCATAATGGACGCTTCACAGGAAGATGTCAGTATCATGGCATATAATAGCTCCTCAACCGTGAAAGTATCTCCGTCCTTGATACCAGCATAACGAATATCATCCGGATATTCGGTTTCAATATTCGTGTACAGACTGGGATTAACTGTGATATGCATACTTAAATTAGAACAATTTTCCAGCACCACAACTGCTTCCATAATCTGCACCAATGAACCGGGCATATACTGCGTATCTGCATTTTTCTGATACAATACATCTTTTGTATCCAGATTGACAACCAATGCCGCTGCGCTCTTGATGTCAAAAGTTGGCGTAAACATGATTGCCTTTGCACTCATATTGACACAAAAACAGCAGACCACAACAATGGAAAGCAATGCGGAAAAAATTTTCTTCATAAATCAAATCCTCCTGTTTCTTGAAATGATGGTATATCTCTATTATACCAAAAAAAACACATATTGCAAATACTTTTTTCAAAATTTCATGAAATTTGATAAAAAATTTCAGAAAAAACACCCCATTTACGAAAAGATGTTCATTTCCATTCTTGACAGCTCCTGTCAGAATATGCTATAATAAAGAAAAGTAATTTTCGGGAGGTGAAAGCTGTGGTTTATGTCACCGGAGACATGCACGGCGAATTTGAACGTTTTAAAGCAAAAGAACTGCGGAAGCTGAAAAAAGAGGATACTTTAATTATCTGCGGAGATTTTGGATTTATCTGGAACGGAAGCAAACGGGAACAAAATACCCTGAAAAAAATAGCTTCACTGCCTTATCAGATTGCATTTGTAGACGGCTGTCACGAAAATTTTGACCTGTTATTGTCGTATCCTGTCAATAACTGGAACGGTGCGCCGGTTCATCAGATTGCGAAAAATATCGTACACTTGCAAAGGGGCAATGTCTACACCATTGAACAGCATACCTATTTTGCATTCGGCGGAGGTCACAGCGGAGACATGGAATTTCGAGAAGAAGGCTGGTGGGTTCAGGAACGCCCCACAAAGCCGGAAATTCAGCTCGGAATCAAGAATCTTTCCATGTACGGAAATCAGATTGACTATGTGATTACCCATGAACCGCCCTCATCATTGAAGGACTGCCTGAAAATGGACATCGGTGAACGGCTGGAGGTCAATGCATTCTTTGAAGAGATGGTGAAAATCTGCCTGTTCCGGAAATGGTTTTTCGGAAAATGCCACATCAACAAATACATTCCGGTTAAATTCTATGCAATGTTTGACGACGTTTTACCTGTCACCGTCAAAAATACGGATATTTAGGAGGGGTCACTTTGAATATTGTCATTGTACACGGTCAGAATCATAAAGGCTCAACATATCATATCGCCCATGCCCTTGCGAAAAAGCTGGGTGGAACAATCACAGAATTTTTCCTGCCGAGGGATTTCGGCTCATTCTGCGTGGGATGTGTACAATGTTTCCTGAAATCGGAAACGAAATGCCCCCACTTTGCAAAACTGCAACCCATCACAGAAGCCATTGACAAGGCGGATGTTATCATTTTAGCAAGTCCGGTTTATGTCTATCATGCCACAGGTGCAATGAAGGCATGGTTAGACCATTACGGCTATCAATGGATGGTGCACCGCCCGAAAGAAATCATGTTCGAAAAGCAGGCGGTCTGTATTGCCACCGCTGCCGGTGCAGGAACAAAAACCGCCACTGCGGATATGGCGGACAGTCTGTTTTTCTGGGGAGTCGGGAAAATTTACCGCTACGGTGTGAATATTTTCTCCACATCATGGGAGAAAGTCAAAGACGAGAAAAAAGCCAAAATCTGGCATGATATTACCGAACTTTCTGAAAAAATCAAGAGAAATTATCATCATGTCCAGCCCTCTGTGAAAACAAAGGCATTTTTCAACGTGGCGAGAATTGTCGTCCAAAAAATGCCGGATTCACCGGATTATGCCTATTGGAAAGAAAAAGGCTGGTTCGGAGATGTCCGCCCTTGGAAAAACTGAATTCATCAAAAAAAGCCCCTGAAAATGGGGGCTTTTGTCGTATCAGTTGTATTTCTTCAATAACTGCTGTACCTTTTCATGGGGGTCAATGACAGTGCTGATAGAAACATCATGGTTAATGGATGCAATGAAATAAGCCACATACTTGGAAACATCTACTTCATAAAACCACGGTCTTGCAAGCAGTTCAGGAGAACGATAAGTCAGATTCGTACCGAATACGCCGTGAATATAGCCGTCTGCAACTGCCTTGTCGAATTTCTCCAGACCGTTTGTGAAAATTGCATAAGTCGCATAAGCGAAAATTCTTCTTGCGTTGCGCTTTTTCAATTCATAAGCAATGTCGAGAACGGACTCACCAGAGGAAATAATGTCATCTGCAATGAAAATATCTCTTCCCTCTACATTGTTGCCAAGATATTCATGAGCCACAATCGGGTTACGACCGTTGACAATGGTGGAATAATCTCTTCTCTTGTAGAACATTCCCAAATCCACACCCAATTCAGATGCATAGAACATATTTCTGTTGAGTGCACCTTCATCAGGGCTGACTACCATAAAGCTGTCCTTTGTTGCGTGGAAATCTTCAATTGACTTGAACATTGTTTTCAGAACCTGATAAGACGGAATGACATTATCAAAGCCCATGAGCGGGATAGCGTTGCTGACTCTGGGGTCATGTGCATCAAATGCAA
>DGHF01000197.1 GCA_002392545.1 Ruminococcus sp. UBA3855 | reverse complement strand
ATTTCCCCAACGGAATGATGTAAATATCAGCTTCTTCATCACATTTCCTTTCAATAAAACAGTCTCAGCCCCGCAAGGGGCTGAAACTATGCCCTCAAAATCAACATTTTTCCTAAAACTTATCCCATTATGATGAAAATATAATGCAAATTTCACTTGACACCCGAACAAATTTGATGTATAATAAAATTGTATCATAATATAGTAAAGGAGTCGTGGTAAATTATGCCATCACCAATGATTTTAGAAATAAGTACCGTTGTTGCAGGAATTTTGGGAATGAAAGCCGGATTCCCTGAAACTGGTCTTGTAAAAGAATCTGAACCCCTCCCCGTTGAAAATCCTGAATCTCTTCCCCTTGAAAATTCTGAACCCGTCAAAGAGAAGCCAAACGAACCTGAAAACGGAAAACGCTACTACATCAGTCCCATGTGTGCGCCTGATAATGTTCTGGATGTTTGCGCTACATGTTGTGAGTCTGGTACAATGATTCAAAGTTACCCCAACCGTGAAGGCTCAAATCAAAGATTCATTGCAGAAAAGCACGGCGAATATTTTGTTCTCCGAGATGAACACAGCGGAAAAGTCATTGATGTTGATTTTGGTATTGCGGAAAATGGAAGAAAAATCCAGATTTGGGAATACAATACCAGTGATGTCCCTGCACAGCTCTGGAAACTGATTCCAACAGAAGATGGCTGTTTTGTAATCTGTTCGAAAATTGATGAGAAATTCTGCATTGATATTCCTTATGAAAGCAAAGACATAACCAAAGTTCAATTATGGGAATTTCACAATTCCCCCGCCCAGAAATTCCGCTTTATCCTTGCTTGACATCCAAAAGCACCTGAACCATACGGAACAGGTGCTTTTATATGTCATGATAATTATAAATTAAAATATACGCTGGGAGAATCTTTACCGCCTGCGCCTGCATATGCTGCATACTCGAAAATCATAGCCGCATCTGTAGAATCAAAAAAAGAATCTCCATTCACATCAGCCACTTTTTCCTGAAGAATATTCCAGCCGGAAGATTCACCGATACCAATTTTTGACGCTCCAATCAGAATTTCTGCTGCATCCGAAGCGGTAACAGCTCCGTCGCCGTCAATGTCCCCTGCAAGCGGTTCAGAGTCAAGGGCAATGAACTTTCTTCCATAAGTTTCTGCATAGGTCTGAGCCGTCGACCCAGAATAACCATAAATTGCACCATTGAAAATGACATTCTTTCCGGCAATATTCTGCTCATTATAGAAAATTTCGCCGGAGCTGTCATCCAATTCACAATTGGGGTTCATGATGGTGACTGCTTTCAGATTGTCGCAGTGAATGAAAGATGCAACTCCAATTTTTTCCACGCTTTCGGGAATGATGATTGACTGCATTTGTTCACAGGCATGAAATGCGCCGTTTTCAATTTCCTTGACAGTATCCGGAATTTCAACAGAACGCAGTTTCAAGCATTCTGAAAATGTTTCAGACTGAATTTTCTCGATACCCTCCGGAATGGTGACAGAAGTCACTTCCTGATTATTCCAGAATGCCTTTGGTATGATGGATTTCACCGATTCAGGAATTTCAACTGCTCCCTTTGTGGTGGAGGCATCTACCAGAATATCATTGACAATCACAAGGGGATTTTCTTTCTGCCGTTTCTGAAGCCAAGGAGTACTGAAACCGCCGTTCCCTGTTCCAAAAGCCTCTTCTCCGATTTCCTTGACACTTGACGGAATGGTAATATTTGACAAAGAATAACAGCCTACAAATGCACGTTCTCCAATCGATTCGACTGTATCAGGGATTTCCAGCGATTCCAACAAATAACAATTACCAAATGCCATTGGTGCAATTTCTTTCACAGGGACACCGTTCACCGTTGACGGAATCTTGAGTCCGCTCACGAAATCAGAAGGTTTTGCTATCATCAAAACAGCGTGGTCTTCGAAAACATAATACTCCACATCATCAACAACTACTGTCCCATAAGGCTCAACCAGTGATGTTGCAATATCGTACTTTTCCGCATAGGCAACGGCATTACTTCCCTCATGGGCAACAATGGTCTTTGCTGGAATGGTATCGGGACTGTCGAAAATTTCACAGGTATCACTCATAATATGAACCGTATCTAAATACGGACAATCCGCAAAAGCACGTTCCCCGATATTCTTCAATGACTGACCTTGCAAAATGACATCTTTCAGGTTTTCACATCCTGCGAATGCGTTTGCACTGATGGTCTGCAATTTGGAACTGTTTGTAAATACTACATTCAATGAGTTACAGCCCTCAAATGCGCCCTCTGCAATGATGGTAACAGGCAAGCCGTCAATCATTGCCGGAATGGTGACAGTTTCTGCCGTCAGGGTACAGCCGATAATTTCTACATGGTCATCACGCACCTGATAGGTCAGATACCCCGCTTTTCCAGTATCAACGGAGGAAACATTTTCCGCACTGACAGAAACCGTCATCGGGACAATCACTGCCGGAATACTTGCTGTAAGCATCATTGCTGTTGTCAAAATAGCAGTTATTTGTTTTTTCATATGACATGACCTCCTTTATATTGTGCAGTCCGGAAACATACCGGACTGCTGTTGTTTATATTATATCACAAAATTTTATGAATGTCAAGTATATATCAAGTATATATTAAAAAAAAAAATGTTAAATAAAATGTGAATGATAATTCCCATTTACGCAATTCAGGGAAAAAACAACAGCCACCGTTTTGGGGTGACTGTTGCAATGATTTTGTTTAACAGCGGACAATCAATTCATTCCAGAGAATATCTAATGTCAGGCGTTCATCTTTCGGGAACGTGACAAGCACTGTTTCTCCCCCGTTCAGACTAAACCAGTTATCAGAAAAGGGAATGTCAAAATTCCGGCAGTCCAGCTCCACAGCCTGTACAAATACATCCGACTGCACCGATAAAATATAATGTTCAGGGAGTTTGCGGAGTTCGGTCTTGATTTCAGGCTTGATAAATTCAAACTGCTTCGGGACGGTCAGCAAAGACGTGCCTTTGCTGAGGATTTCGCCGTTGCTTTCGAATTCGTAGGCAAAATAATATTTTCTGCGGTTTTCGGGGGTGTAATATTCATCAAGCCCCTGAATTCTGTCAAAAAATTTCGCCGACATTGCCGGAACTTCCGCCACAATTTCACCGGACTGCATGATTTCAGATTTCGCATTCCGGATGCTCCAGCGAATGATACCATTGATATTTTCCATTGTCTCATTGGAAATATTGAAAATCGGTTCACCCATTGCACCAGCTGTCAACAAAATAGGCGCATAGAATCTCTTTGCATAATAGTGCAGGGCTTTCCAGCGGTTATCATAATCGATACTGCTCCATGAAATGACAGGGTTGGAGTCGTTCAACTGCCAATACAGTGACCCCATGCATCTGCCACGATTCCGGCGCATATGCTCCACATTGGAGCGGATGCATTCCGCCTGTACAAACTGGCTTGCATGAATTAAATCTGTGAAACTCTCCGGATAGCGCACCATTTGTGCAAGGTAATACATGATTTTCTCGTTGCCTTGTTCGCATTTCTGGTGGGCTTCCATGACGGGGGACATTAAATTCAAATCGCCCTGCAAAGGGTCGCAGACGGTCAATAATGTTTTCTGACTTGGGAGCGATTCAAAGCCGTATTCTGAACAGAAACGAGGGTGTTTTTCTCTGAATGCCGTAAATGGCTGGAAACCATGCCACACTTCCCAATTATGCACGTCTCCGCCCGACGGTGACGACTGCCAATAGAAACGCTGTTCGTCGAGTTCGTTCACAATTTCCGGAATACGCTTTTTGAACATTTCCTGATAATCTGCCTTGGCTTCGGGATTTTCAGGAAGTCCCCACGTTTGGAGGGCGGTTTCAATTTCATTATTTCCGCACCACAACCCCAATGAAGCATGATTTCTCAGACGAATGATATTATCACGGATTTCCATTTCTGTTGTGCTCCAGAATTCATCATTCAGGCGGTAATTCGCACAAGCAAACATCAAATCTTCCCACACAATCAGACCGTTTTCATCACAAAAATCATAAAATTCGTCAGATGGGTAAAATCCTCCGCCCCATACCCGAACCATGTTGAAATTGGCATCCTTGCAAGCCTGTAATAATGAGATTGTTTTCTTGGCGGTGCAGTTTGGTAAAATCTGGTCTGTGGGAATCCAGTTTGCACCTTTGGCGAAAATATCGACACCATTCAGACAGAAACTGAAACTGTCTCCCCATTCATCCGGCTCTTGCCTGATGGTCAGTGTGCGCAAGCCAATTTTTTCCGTTCGGCTGTCAAGGGCATTGCCTGCTGCATCTGTCAAAAGAATCACAGCAGTATAAAGATTTGGTTTTCCGTAGCCGTTCGCCCACCATAATTCAGGGTTGGCAATGGTCATGCTGATGCTTTTGTCTGAAACAGGGTGCATTTCCTCTCTGAAAAATTCCTCTCCGTCGGGGTCGTAAAGGGCAAATGTCCATTTCAAAGAATCGCTGTCACATTCGAACGCCGGCTTGACGGTCAGGGTCACAAGGTCTGCTTCATGTTCCTGCAAATATTGTACTTCCTGAATTCGTCCGGTACTCCAGCACTCTAAATACACATCTCTCCAGATTCCCATGTCAGGAAGTTTCATGCCCCAGTCCCATCCGAACATATAGTGAGATTTTCTAATATGCGGAAATCCTTCCACTGTCGAATTCACTCCCCACAAGGGATGCTGTGCCTGTTTCTCAGCGATATACTTCAAAGGAGAGCTGATTTTGACTGTCAGGCTGTTTTCCGCCTGCAATTTTCTGGTCACGTCAAAACGCCATCTTCTGTGCATATTGTCTGTGTGTGCAATGGTTTCGCCATTGAGGACGATTTCTGCAAGGGTATCAATGCCGTCAAAACAGAGAAATACATGCTGTTCATCACTCACGGAATACGGAAACTTTGTCGAAAATGTGCAATCCTGCTCAGAATACTTGAAAGCCTCCTTTTCATTTTCCCTGTAACTTGGGTCAGGAATGACATCATACTTGATTAAGGTATGATACATCGAACAGGGGACAGAACAGGCATAACTTTTGTCAGAATTCCCCATCTGCATTTGCCAATTTTTATCAAGCAGTGTTTTTTTCATTGAGATTCCTCCTCATTATATTATCATATTCTACAGAGAAAGGGAATGCCTGCCCATTTGGGAAAGCATTCCCCTTTCTGTTGGTCGATTGTCTGGTATTCATCCTGTCAAACGGATGTTTGTGGTTTTGCGGATGTGCTCTTTCATTCTTGCATCTAAATCAAAATACAGGAAAAAAGCTAAAACCTCAATAATTCCCCATGTCACGAGACTGCAATAAATTTTGTGATACACTACATATTCTGTCGGTTTTGACGGATTGTATGCAATTTTTACAGAATCATTTTCGTGAGGGGGGTCTCCGAACGGAATACACCATAATATTTTCTGCCTTGTCACCGAACCGGTATGAAATGTCTTATCCCTTTCATGACGATACCGAAAATAGGACGTATCCGATGTGACAACCATCACTTCCGCTTCTACATCTTTCCATGCAAAATGCGCTTTCACAAAACCGGATATATTGGTAAACAGTGGAAAAAGCGACACTATCATGGCAACAAAAAAGGGAAGCGTTACGATGGTTCTCATCAAATGAACCTCTGCAAACCTTTTCTGCTCTCTGGATACTGGCATAACCTCTCCCCTCCCATTATTTCATTGATGATTTATTATACCATATGTAATGAAAAAAGTCAATAGATGTCACAGAAAGTTCAAAAAGTAGAAAATGGGAAAAATCGGGTCTGTTTCCCTTTTGTAATCATTTTGTTTCTTTTTTTCATAAAAAAACTTAGCAAAATCAATATTTTTTTGAAAAAATGAAAAAATGATGTAATTTTTTTTTTAAAAAGGCTTGACATTATCACTGAAATATGTTATACTGTAACAGTCGACAGGGAGTCGAAGGGAGACGACCTGTATTAAAAAATGCCAAATTAACGAAAACGTTTAACCTAAGTAAATCAATATTGACGAATATGACAAATATTTCGGGAGGTAATTCAGACATGGGTAAGAATCAGAAACGAACTCAAATAGTTGCAGCATTTTCTGCAATGATACTCGCAGCACAGGTAACAGGTACAGGCTCTTCTGTACTGTTTGCAGTAAAAAACGCTGTTGCAGATGCCGTGTATGAGTATGAGTTTGGTAAGGAAGACCCAAAAAGATTTAATACTTCAAGTTCCAATTTAGCAGAAGCAGCCCCAAGTGTTAATTCCCTTGTACATAATTCCAGATACGCTGATTATATGAAGCTTGACTGCATTGACGTTTCCAGATACCAGAAGTCTATCAATTGGGATGCTGTTGCAGCTGACGGCGTACAGCAGGCAATCATCCGCATGGGCTACCGTGGCTATGGAAACGAAGGCACTCTTGTCACTGACCAGTATTTCCGCACCAACCTTGAAGAAGCTACCAGAGTTGGTCTGGATGTCGGACTTTATTTTTATACACAAGCAACCACCGTTGCGGAAGCAATTGAGGAAGCGAATTTTGTTCTTGATGGTCTGAATGGTTATCCCCTTTCACTCCCCATTTACTATGATATTGAAAAGGTGGAAGGTGCAACCGGACGTATGGACAAGGCGAACCTCACCACAGAACAGCGCACTCAGCTTTGCGAAGCATTCTGTTCCACAATTGAGGCTGCTGGCTACCGTGCCGGAGTTTATGCTAATAAATCATGGCTGACCAATTATCTGTATGCTGACCGCCTGTCTGCAAAGTATTCCATCTGGCTGGCACATTACACAACAAGCACAAGTTATTCCGGCGATTATGATGTATGGCAGTTTACAGCAAGCGGTTCTGTTGCCGGCATCACAGGCGGAGTTGACAGAAGTGTATGTTATTCCCGCAAGGTGAATATCATTCCGGATACCCTCACCCTCAGCGGTGCAGATGCATTTGTGTCCCCTGAATATTATGGTGACGGTCGTCTGACATTCACAAGCAATGACAATAATATTGCAGTGGTTGATAATTCCGGAAAAATTACCGCTGTCGGAGCTGGTGAGACTGATATTCTTTTAACTTCCAGCAACGGTTCAAGCGATTTTGTTCATGTGGTTGTAACAGATGCTGATGCTCCTGCTTTCAATCCTGCACCTACAGAAGAACCTTCTGAAATCACTCCTGAACCGACAGAAGCACCCACCGAAGAACCAACTCTTGACCCCTCTATTCTGCTCACACTGCCTACAGAGGTCGTTACTGAGCCTTGTGCTGTGATTGTTATTGATACCACTGAACCTACAGAATTTACTTTAGAGCCGACAGAAGAACCCACCGAAGAGCCTACTATGGAAAATCCGGCTGTCCCCACTGAAGAACCTACTGAGCCGGCTGAATTGATTACCCCCCCTGCACCAACTGACCCCATCGAAAAAGCTCTTAAATATGCTACAATGCTGTTTAACCAGCTTGGTGAGACCGGAATTTCTGTAGCAGGAACAAACGCTTCTGTTCGTTCCGCTGACAATAATATTATTGCAATCGACGAGAATGGTTCTCTTGAGGCTGTTGGTGTCGGAAAAACGGAACTTATTGCAGAAGATTTCAACGGTAATGTTACCGTTTGCAATGTGATTGTTACAAACAGTGAAAATAGTTTCCTCGCAGGTGACAGCAACCTTGATGGCGTTGTAGATTCCCTTGATGCAAGTGTGATTTTGAATTATTCCGCAAGCATCGGAACAGGCAGTGATGATTATTACCTGACAGATGCACATCTTTCCCTGCTGGATGTTAATCAGGACGGAAGAGTTGACTCCGTGGATGCTTGTGCTGTGCTCCTTTACAGCGCACTCAATGGAAGCGGACAGCTCCCTGAATAATTTGCTGTACTTTATTATTATCAAAAAGTCCCCTGTTTTTACAGGGGATTTTTCAATTTTTTTCGAAAAAACACTTGCTTTTTCAGAAAAAGTATGTTATAATAGAAGAGATGTGTTACATGGAGATGTATCGAAGTGGTCATAACGAGAACGACTCGAAAAATTTTGTCGGTCTTCATGGGTAATTTTTGACGAGACTTCTTTTAGCTAGCTTTTCCCTTGTTGGAATTTCATTCTGCAAGTACCCTTCTTTCAATTTTCTCGCATCCTCTATGTGGTGCATTTGTCAATTATGGAGAGTTGTCCGAGTGGTCGAAGGTGCAGCGCTCGAAACGCTGTATTCCCAAAAGGAATCTAGGGTTCGAATCCCTAACTCTCCGTTATATTTCACTATTCAAAACGATTGTTTCATTTTTGAGAATGGATTTGGAACAATCGTTTTGATTCGTTTCTTGTGAAAGTGCTAAGGCGATTGCATTAGCTCTGACCTTTTTGCTTATTCAGCATGAAATTGACCACTTTGACGGAACATTGATTCCCCTATCTGGTTTCTCGCTTCTATCACTGGTTTTTCAAATCTGTCAAACACCTCATAAAATGTTTCTGGATTTCCAAACTCTGTGACTTCCAGCACTTCTGTTTCTACTATCTTTGTGATGATGTTTCCATCCTTGTCTGTCATTTTTACGCTCATTTCAATTTTCATTCACTCCTTATTTTTCTATTTTATACTAGTCTCTGTTTCTAAGTCAAACAATAAGAAGCATCTAATAACTGAAAATTGGAAGTCAGTAAAGAATTTAACTGTGCTTTGTATCGAAGATGGGCATTCAAAACAAATTCAGAAATGGCATTTGATATTGCAACAGTTTTTAGTATAAGATGTGTGCGTATTCAGTTATCGAGCGGAGCAGAAGAAATTCTGATTACCAAT
>DGHF01000023.1 GCA_002392545.1 Ruminococcus sp. UBA3855 | reverse complement strand
AATCCAGCCATCCTGCTTGTCAGGATTCAAAGCCTCCATGTGAATATCGAATACATCCAGACCGTCAAATGTCAGCGGATACAGAGTGCCGGGAGCAGCATCATCCGGAACTTTGAATGTGACGTTGAATACAATTGCATCATCAGCAGCAATCAGATTCTCACCAGTGGTATAGTTTGTACCAGCGAAGGACTTTGTATCAGCGTTATAAGTGAAGCCAATACCAGCAAATGCATTGCCGTTAGCAGCATCTGTGATAGTCGGTCCATCGAAGCCCATCTGCATAATGTAGCTGTTCAGACCGTTCTTGTCGCCCTTGATGGTAACAGGAATGGTAACTGTTGCACCAGCTTCAACCTCTGCTGTTCCGATAATCCACATACCAGCATCACCAATTTCAATCGGTTCTGTGGTAGGTTCAGGAGTTTCACTAGGCTCTGTAGTCGGCTCAGGAGTTTCACTAGGCTCAGTTGTTTCAACCTCTTTAATCTTAATCCAGCCATCCTGCTTGTCAGGAGTCAGCTCGGACATGTTGATGTCGAATACATCCAGACCGTCGAATGTCAGAGGGTACAGAGTACCAGGAGCGGCATCATCCGGAACTTTGAATGTGACATTGAACACAACAGCACCATCAGCGGCGATGAGGTTCTCTCCCTTATCATAGTTAGTACCAGCGAAGGACTTTGTATCAGCATTGTAAGTGAAGCCAATACCAGAGAATGCTTCGCCGTTAGCAGCATCTGTGATAGTCGGACCATCGAAGCCCATCTGCATGATGTAGCTGTTCAGACCGTTCTTGTCGCCTGTAATGGTAACAGGAATAGTAACTGTTGCACCGGGTTCAACTTCCGCTGTACCGATAATCCACTTACCAGCATCATCAACAGGCGGTTCAGTTGTCGGCTCTTCGTCCTTAACCTTGATATAACCATCAGTCTTCTTGGGGTCAAGGAGTTCCATGTTAATACCATAAACTTCCAGACCGTCGAAAGTCAGCGGATAAACCTGTCCAGCCTTAGCATCTTCCGGAACAGTGAATGTCACATTGAAGACAACACCATCTTCCGGAGCGATGAGATTTTCGCCCTTGTCGGAGTTTGTACCAGCGAAGGACTTTGTATCAGCATTGTAAGTGAAGCCAATACCAGGGAATGCAGTACCATTTTCAGCACCGTTCAGGGTAGGTCCATCATAGCCCATAGTGAGGATGTAGCTGTTCAAGCCGTTCTTGTCGCCCTTGATGGTAACAGGAATAGTAACAGTCTGACCGGGTTCAGCATCATCGTAGTGACCGATAATCCATTCGCCAGCGTCCTTAGCTTCATATTCAGTAGTCGGTTCAGCATCCTTAACCTTGATATAACCGTCGGTCTTCTTGGGGTCGAGGAGTTCCATGTTAATGCCATAAACTTCCAGACCGTCGAATGTCAGCGGATAAATCTGTCCAGCCTTAGCATCTTCCGGAACAGTGAATGTCACATTGAAGACAACACCGTCTTCCGGAGCGATAAGATTTTCGCCCTTGTCGGAGTTTGTACCAGCAAAGGACTTTGTATCAGCATTGTAAGTGAAGCCAATACCAGGGAATGCAGTACCATTTTCAGCACCATTCAGAGTAGGTCCATCATAGCCCATATTGAGGATGTAGCTGTTCAAGCCGTTCTTGTCGCCCTTGATGGTAACAGGAATAGTAACAGTCTGACCGGGTTCAGCATCATCGTAGTGACCGATAATCCATTCGCCAGCGTCCTTAGCTTCATATTCAGTAGTCGGTTCAGCATCCTTAACCTTAATATAACCGTCGGTCTTCTTGGGGTCGAGAAGTTCCATGTTAATGCCATAAACTTCCAGACCGTCGAATGTCAGCGGATAAACCTGTCCAGCCTTAGCATCTTCCGGAACAGTGAATGTCACATTGAATACAGTAGCACCGTCAGCAGCAATGAGGTTTTCGCCCTTGTCGGAGTTTGTACCAGCGAAGGACTTAGTAGCCTCGTTGTAAGTGAAGCCAATACCAGCAAAAGCATCGCCGTTTTCTGCACCGTTCAAAGTCGGGCCATCATAACCCATATTGAGGATGTAGCTGTTCAAGCCGTTCTTGTCGCCCTTGATGGTAACAGGAATAGTAACAGTCTGACCGGGTTCAGCATCATCATAATGACCGATAATCCATTCGCCAGCGTCCTTAGCTTCATATTCAGTTGTTGGTTCAGCATCCTTAATCTTGATATAACCGTTTTCCTTGTCAGGAGTCAAAGTTTCCATGTGGATGTCGTAAACGTCCAGACCTTCGAAAGTCAGCGGATAAACCTGACCAGCCTTAGCATCTTCAGGAACAGTAAATGTCACATTGAATACAACAGCACCGTCAGCAGCAACGAGATTTTCGCCCTTGTCGTAGTTAGTACCAGCGAAAGACTTGGTGTCAGCGTTGTAAGTAAAGCCGATACCAGCGAAAGCATTGCCATTTTCTGCGCTGTTCATAGTAGGACCATCAAATCCCATCTTGAGGATGTAGCTATTGAGACCATTCTTGTCGCCTGTTACAGTGACAGGAATTGTGACAGTCTGACCGGGTTCAGCATCATCAACATGACCAATAATCCACTTACCGGAATCACTGGGAACATAGTCCTCTTCAATTTCAATCCAGCCGTCACTTGTAGTAGGAATGAGCTGCTGCATATCCATATTTTCGAGGTCAATGCTGTCAAACTTGATGTTGTAGCGAGTGCCAGCCTTGGCATCATCCGGAACTTTGAAAGTCATTTCAAAGACAGTGCCGTCAGTAGCCTTGATATTTTCCTTATCATTGGAATTTGTACCGCCGAATGTCAATGCACTGACGTTATCAGCAAAAGCGAGCTGAGCATAAGCAGCACCAGCAGTTGCAGTCTGTGCAACCGGTCCGGCATCCTGAGTGAGTTTCACGAGGTAGCTGTTGATACCATCAGTATCGCCCTTAACAGTCACCGGAACAGTCACAGTTTCGCCAGCCTTAGCGGTTACCTTGCCGATTTCCCACTGAGCAGAAGTTTCCTTGGACTCATGAGAGAATTCAGTTTCGCTGTCCTTAATCAGGATATAGCCGGTATCAGTGGACGGAACAAGCTTCACCATGTCCATATTGAACACATCGAGGGAGTCAAAGGACAGATTATACTTTGTACCAGCCTTAGCATCCTTGGGAACTTGGAAAGTAATTTCGAAAACAGTACCGTCAGCAGTTACATTACCCTTGGTAGCGTAATCAGTACCGCCGAAAGTCATAGTATCTGTGTTAGCAGCAACACTGATACTTGCAAAGTCTGCACCAGCAGAAGCACCTGTAGCAGTCGGACCTGCATCAGCCTTAATCTTGGCAATGTAGCTGTTAAAACCGTCAGTATTTCCGGTCACAGTAACAGGAATTGTAACAGTATCACCAGCTTCACACTCTACCTCGCCGATGTCCCATTTTGCGGAAACTTCGGAAGACTTCTCCTCAAACTCAGTAGGATTTTCTTGGGCTTGAGTAGGCGCAGCTGTTGCCTCAGTCGGACCAGCAGTAGTATCTTCCGGCTTTTCGGTGGGTTCATCAGTAGGCGCTGTGGTAGCAGGTGCATCATTGCTATTGATAATGGTCAGAGTACCAGAAGCAGTAGCAACGTTACGAGTTTCTTTAGCGAAGTTTGCCACAGATACAGGGGTCGTGGTATTCTCATCACTGCCAGAGAATGTGAAAGTGTAAGTACCTGTCGGGAAATCGTCCGCAATCGGGAGCCAGTAAGTGATAACTTCTGAACCGTCCGCCAAAGTCTTCTGACCTTGATTAGCGTTGTCATAGTTCAGAGCAGCAGCAATTGCACCCTTCGGATAAGCACTGCCGTCGAGGTTGAAACCATAACCGCTGTCAGCCTGCCACGCATCGGTGTCACTTCCGAACACTTGAGCCGGTTCTTTGCCATCAGCACGAATATACCCTGTCAGACCAGTTGTTGGAGCGTTCTTAGCCACGTACAGGCTGTATTCAACACCGCCCTCACCGCTTGCAATATCATAAACAATATCTTGAAAATAGAATGTTTCTGTATCAAACGCAGTATCAGCAGTCACGTAGGAATTCACAGCCGAAGCATTGGAAGTCGCTGACAGAGCAGATGCCGGAAGCCCCGCTGTCGCCATAGATGCACACATGCAGAATGCAGTCAATGCAGATAAAAATCTCTTCATGTTGCATTATTTCCTTTCTAAAAACATTTGTTTCCATTCTTTCAAAACCGTGTTCAGCCGGTTAATGACCGGCTGAACACAGAATCTTACTTGTTGGAATTTGGAATGATACGGAATTAAGCCTTTGTAGGCAGGGACTTAACCAGACCGATGAGGTTCTTCAGGATTTCCATGGAGTCCTTGCCGTTCAGGTCGCTCTGCTTTGTATCAGCATCAGATTCGCCGTTGTCACGGTAGCAGTTAGCAACTACTGTCTGATATCCGTCGAGTTCCTGTCCGCCGAAGCCTGTCAGGAATCTGTTCAGCATTACGATGTCAACCAGTTCAACCTTACCATTCTTGTTTACGTCACCATAGAGGTAATCGGAAGGAGTAACAGGGGTTGTATCGGGCTCAGTTGTCGGCTCAGGAGTCTCAATCGGCTCAGTTGAGGGTTCCTGTGTAGGCTCAGTTGTGGGTTCCTGTGTAGGCTCAGTTGTCGGCTCTACGACTTCACCGTCTGTGATAGTCAGAGTACCAGAAGCACCAGCAACCTCACGTTTTTCCTTAGCGAAGTTAGCAACGGAGATAGGTGCAGTAGTGCTTTCGTCACTGCCGGAAATTGTGAAGGTATAAGTACCTGTCGGGAAGTCCTTCGGAATCGGAATCCAGTAAGTGATAACCTGAGAACCGTCAGCCAGTGTCTTCTGACCCTGTTCAGCGTTGTCATAGTTCAAAGCAGCAGCAATTGCGCCCTTCGGGTAAGCACTACCATCGAGGTTGAAGCCGTAACCGGTGTCAGCCTGAAAGCCGTCGATACCATCGAATACTGCAACGGGTTCCTTGCCATCAACACGGATGTAAGCACTCAGACCGGTTGTGGGCTGGTTCTTAGCTACATACAGGCTGAATTCAACGCCTTCGTCTTCGCTGTTGCGGTCATATACAACATTGTCGAAATAGAATGTTTCCTTGTCGAAGGAAGCAGGGTCAACAGGTGTTACAGTGCCAGGAGTACTGGGGACAGAAGGCTCAGTAGTGGGTTCCTGAACGGGTTCAGTAGTGGGTTCCTGAACGGGCTCAGTAGTGGGTTCCTGTACAGGCTCAGTAGTGGGCTCAGTTGCAGAAGCATCACCAACAACGATAGTCAGACCTGTGCCTTCAACAACTGTCTGCTCATTAGCAAAAGAAGTTACGTAAGTACCAGCCTGTGTGGGAGCAGCCAGAGTCGGGTTTTCCCATGTGCCCATGTAGCTGATTGTGTAAGTACCGTCAGCGATTTCGCCAAGGTTAGCATCAAACTGTGTGAAAGGCAGAGCATCAGAAGTGCTGTCGAGGAACAGAGCACCAGTAGTAGCACCTTCCTGAACGTCGAATGCCCACTTGAAAATCATAACATTGTTTCCGGAATAATCGAACTTCCAGGAATCACTGTTAGCCCACATAGCCATCTTACTATTGTTGGAGTACTTGTAGTTCTTACCCTGCTTCTTAACAAGACCAAGAGTATGTACGAACATATTGGTATTGAAAGTAGTACCGTCAGCCAGTGTGTAATCAGCAGCGGGCAGATTAGTTGCAGCAAAGTCAACACCGTTCTCAAACTTGATAGTAGAGCTGTCGGATGTTACTGTGATACCTGCGCCGAGGATGTCGGGGTTTTCAGTGTCAGCCTT
This sequence comes from Ruminococcus sp. UBA3855, assembly GCA_002392545.1. Classification (GTDB taxonomy): domain Bacteria; phylum Bacillota; class Clostridia; order Oscillospirales; family Ruminococcaceae; genus UBA3855. Next base: position 14,556 of record DGHF01000023.1, on the reverse strand, counting down.
GATAAAGGACTGAACCTTGATTGTTGCATTAGCTGCATCGGCAGCGGTTGCGAATGTGATGGTCTTGCCATCAGCAGAGATTGTACCCTTGCCAGCATCGATTGCCTTCAGATACATGGTGACATCATTTGCGGAGTAAGCAGCAAATGCAGTCATTACGCTTGCAGACATGCTTGCGCACATTGCAGCAGCTGTCAGTGCAGAAATTACCTTCTTCATAACTAATTAATTCCTTTCTTTATGTGGGTTTTGGTGGGCATTTGTCGCTGTCCACCGATTTTTGAGTTTTGTTCTGTCACAACATTAAGATGTCATTGGATAACATTGGTTTTGATTAAGCAATCGGCAGTTTCACGAGGTTTACGAGAGACTTCAGGATGTTCATTGCATCAGAGTCATCAATAACGCCGTCGTTGTTGACATCGGAATTTGCTTGGCTGATTTGGTCTTCGCTTACACCCAGCAAGTACTGATTCAGTGTCAGAACGTCAACAATGTCAACTGTGCCATTGCCATTAACGTCACCATAAGTAACATCACTTGGCGGGTCTGTCGGTGTTTCGCCACCAGTTACTTCTACATAACCAGCTGTGCCGGTAGCGGTGTAAGCATCAACAGTGCCGTCTGCCTTGATGTAAGCTGCTGCAATTTCAGTATTCTTTGTACCAGAACCCTCAAAGGTATCACGGTCAACAGCAACGATATTGACATCATACTTTCCAGCAGCTGCGCCCTCTGCAACGGTGAATTCAATGTTTGCAACAACACCATCAGCAGTAATGCAGTACTGGTCATCGGACAAACCTGTTGCGTAAGTGATAACAGCTACACCAGCGGTATCAGTAGTGACCTCAAAAGAATTTACCCCTTCAAAATTCTCTGTGCCATCTGCGCCAGTCGGAACTGCTTGACCAGCAGTAATACCCTTCAATGTCAGAACATCAGGATTATAAGTAACCTCAAACTCTACTGCATTGATAGGAGCAGTAACCCCCTCCATGCTGACTGCGACTTTTGCGGTTTCACCTGCTGCGGCTGTTGCTGTTCCTGCCTTGATGGAAACACCAGCTGCAAATACAGCCTGTGCAGAAAATGCTGCCATCATAGACATAGCTGCCAATCCGGCAACAATCTTTCTTACTTTCATTAGTCTTTCCTCCTTCATTGTAATTGGTCAATAGAAAGTAAATACAAAGCTATATAACCAAAGGAAGCCGCACTTCCTCCAATTATACCCTCCATACCATTCCGGCAAATTGTCAGGTATAAATCCTGTTCAAATCTACCTAATGTTATTATAGAACAAAACAACAAATAAGTCAAGAGAGTTTATAACATTTTGTTTGAAATGTAAAAAAGCGGTATTTGATTTTGTGCAATCTGTACAACAATTTTTCCACTTTTCAACGATTTCGAAAATTTTCCTTTCTCTCAACATCTCTATTATACATCAAATCTAAAAAAAAGTAAATAGTTTTTTTGAAAATCATCACTTTATACAAATCAAACAATTAGTTTTATACCTTTTTCACAAAGTTGGGATTTTTTTAAGACTATTTTAATATTTCCATACCCAAAATTTCGGTAAAAAATGCAAAAAAGTGCAATATTTTAATCTTTTTCCAGCCTCTGGAATTCTTCGGGAACATTATTCTGCACAATATTATTGATAACGTCCCAGCTCCAGTTTTTCGCTGTTCCCATAGGAGAATAAGGAATGCCGTGATTTTCAACAAGTTCGTCTGTATAAAGGTAATACGGATAGACACGGACATTGTTCAGGCTTCCGGTTTCGTACTGTGTAATGACCGGAGTCAAGCCGACATTTTCAATGGTAACATTGCCGTTTTCCTTGACAATATCAAATTTCGCCATTCCGCCGACCATGTTGAAATTATCCGTCTGACCGGAAATAAAATTTCCAAGTGAATAGAACACGAACCCCTGAGAACCGTCCGGACGGGTAAGGTATTCCATACTTTGGAGTGTGTGTGGACCTGTCCCGATAATGACATCAGCCCCCCAGTCAATGAGTTTCTGAGAAAGTTCCTTAACTTCATCAGTGACAACGTGGGAATCCTCTACCCCCCAGTGTGTGGAAACAACAACACAATCCACCATCTGAGAAAGTTCCTCAATTTGTTCCTTCATCATTTTTTCATCATCCAGATAGGGAATCTGCATTTCGGAATTATCAGGGAGAAAATAGCCGTTAGTGTGTTCAGTATAGCCCACAATCCCGACAGAAACGCCATTGACTTCCATGGTTCTGTAGTCGTACATATCCTGATAATCACGATACGCCCCCAAAACCCGAATATCCGGATGCATTTCACAACGGCTGTCCCAATAGTCAAGACAAGCCCGCATTCCTGACGAGCCTTTATCAAGAACGTGATTATTTGCCATATTGAAAATATCGAAGCCGGTTTCAATGAGACAGTCCCCCAATTCATTAGGGGAATTGAAATTCAGATTTGAGCCGGAAATTTCGAATTCCCCATTGCAGATGACAGTTTCCTGATTGATGAAAGCGAGGTCAGCGGACTGAATTTCATCCGCTACATACTGATAACAATACCCGAAATTATATTCCTCTCCGTTTTCAGTGTGTTCAGCGGCGGAACGGTAAACAGCTGTATGAATGAGATTATCTCCGACCGCCACAAAACTGATTGTTCCGTCACTGCCAGTATCAGAAGTTTCCTCAAGGTTTTGGGGTTCGGTCATAGTAATAATGCCGTCTTCATTGGTAGCAGGCTGTTCTTCTTCCTGTCCGTCCTGTAAAGTCGTCACAGGGACAGGCGAAACAGGTGCTGTATCAGAAATATCGGGAGCAGGTTCTTTCTTTGCACTGCATCCACTCAGCAGAGATACCGCAAGCAATACAGCGGAAATACATTTTAATTTGTACATTTCAATAAATCCTTTCTCTTTAGTGTAAAAATTGTACAATAACAGTATAACACATCTTTGCAAAAAAATCAACCAAAAAAAGAAACGATTCCATAATATACAGAATCGTTTCCATATTTTCATGATATTGTAAGCATTTCACCAATCGCCGTGCCGGATGCGTAAGCGTTGAGAGTTTCATCAGCCGTGATGCCTGCTAAGAAGTTATAAGACCCCTGACAGGCAATCATACCAGCATTATCACCGCACAATGAAAGAGGAGGCATATAAAGCGTATAGCCATTTTTCCGGCACATCTGCTCCATTTCGGCACGAAGACCGGAATTAGCAGAAACTCCCCCCGCCATTGCAACAGTGGTATAACCAGTCTGATGCATAGCAATTTCTGTTTTTTCGGTGAGGATTTCAGAAACTGTCTTTTGCAGACTTGCCGCCATAGATTCTTTTTCGATAGTTTCGCCCTTTTGTTCGGCATGATGTACCATATTGATGACCGCCGTTTTCAGACCAGAGAAAGAGAAATCCAGCTCACTGCCGTTGACCTTGGGTCGTGGGAGCTGGTAGCGTTTACAGTCCCCCAATTGAGAAGCTTTGTCAATCTGCACTCCCCCGGGGTAAGGATACCCCAGCACACGGGCGCACTTGTCAAAGCATTCACCAGCGGCATCATCTCTGGTTGTGCCGAGAATGCGGAACGTTGTATAACTTGTTACCTCGGCTAACATGGTATGACCGCCACTGACAACTAAACACAGATAAGGCGGTTTTAATTCCGGATGTGCCAGATAATTGGCGGCGATATGTCCGGTCATATGATGCACCGGAATGAGGGGTTTCCCTGTCGAGAAAGCCAGACCTTTAGCGAAACTGACCCCGACCAGCAAAGCCCCTATCAGTCCGGGGGTATAAGTCACAGCGATTCCGTCCAGCTCCTGAGGGGTAATATCAGCCTCGTCGAGAGCCTGTTGTGTCACAGCAAGAATATTTTCACAATGCCGTCTTGAAGCGAGTTCAGGCACGACACCGCCATATAATCTGTGTTCCATTGCCTGAGATGCAATCACAGAAGAACGTAATTTTGTACAGTCCTCCACAACAGCAGCCGCTGTTTCATCACAGGAACTTTCAATTCCCAGTATCAGCATGATTTAAATTCCTCCCATTTCATCAATAATGCATCTTCTTCGGGCAGATGGTAAAAGCGTTTCCGGATACCCACCTGTAAAAAGCCATGTTTCTGATAGAATGCAATTGCAGGGGTATTGGATTCCCGAACCTCCAGAAAAATACTCCCCTCTCCGACATGGTTTTTCAGTGCTGAAATCAGCATTCCGGCGATACCTTTCCGGCGGTGCTGTGGCATAACAGCAATATTAGTCAAGTCAGCAGTTTCCGGAATACAAGTTGCCGTGAGGAATCCGAATAATTTTTCTTTTTCGTCAATGGCTGCCAGAATCAAGCCTTCTTTTCGTTTTGCCTCTGAAACGAACGAGCTGAAACTCCAAGGCTCACAAATGCTGATAGCCTCCAGAGCGGCGCAGTCCTGCAATAAATTCATATCTGAAACTGTCAGTTCTTTAATCTTTAGCATCATACCAAGTCGCCCCTTTCTTGACCTCTGCGGTCAAAGGAACGGAAAGTTCAGCAACATGAAGCATTTCATCATGAAGAATTACAGAAGCCTTTTCGGCATCATTCAGCGGAACTTCCACAATCAATTCATCATGCACCTGCAACAATAATTTTGCTGTGGGAACTTCCCTCTCTAGTCTGTCGTGTACGTGAATCATCGCAAGTTTAATCAGGTCAGCAGCCGTCCCCTGTACAGGGGTATTCATAGCAATTCTTTTACCGGAAGCCTGAACCACTTTATTTTTAGAATTGAGTTCGGGGATATATCGTCTTCTTCCAAGCATTGTGCAGACATAGCCTTTTCGGGTGGCATTGTCCACAACGTCATCAAGGAATTTAGAAACTTTTGGAAATGAGCCGAGATAATCAGAAATATATTGTTCCGCCTCTTTTTTCGATACATGAATATCTTTCGAGAGGGAAAATGCGCCCATTCCGTAGAGAATCCCGAAATTGACAGCCTTCGCCTTGCTTCTGAGGTCAGAAGTGACGAAAATTTCAGGCATATCAAAAACTCTCGCAGCGGTTGCAGTGTGAATATCCGTCCCGCTTTCAAAGGCTTCTTTCATAGCCTTGTCTCCGCTGAGGTGCGCCATCAGTCTTAATTCAATCTGACTGTAATCGGCATCAAGGAAAACACAACCTTCTTTTGCCCTGAAAAATTTCCGCATTTCACGCCCTAATTCCGTCCGCACAGGAATATTTTGCAGGTTTGGTTCAGTAGAAGAAAGTCTTCCTGTTCGGGTTTCGGTCTGTTTGTAATTGGTGTGAATTCTGCCGTCATCAGCAACAGCATTCAATAAACCGTCCACATAAGTAGACTGCAATTTTGTATACTGCCGGTACTGCAAAATTTTGTCAATAATGGGATGACGTGGGCGCAGTTCTTCCAGTACTTCCGCATTGGTAGAATAACCGCTTTTTGTCTTTTTTCCGGCTGGCAAGCCCAATTTTTCAAAAAGAATCACACCTAATTGTTTCGGGGAGCTGATATTAAAGACCTGTCCGGCATCGGTATAAATTTCAGTCGTCAGCTGTTCAATTTTCGCTGTAAGCCGTTCCCCGAATGCACGGATACCATCAGTATCCACCAGTACCCCTTCATGTTCCATAGAAGCCAAAACCCTTGTTAATGGTAATTCCACATCATTCCAGAGGGACAGCATCCCGTCTTTTTCAAGCCGTTCAATGCCTTTTTTGCTTAAAGCCTGCAATGCCTGAACATCTGCGAAATCGTCCAGCTTCTTGAAATGGTGCACCCTCAAAAAAGCACACAATGCCGGAATGCTGTAATCAGTTTCGGAAGGGTTGAGCATATAACCGCACAAAGAAGCATCAAATACAATTTGATTTAAATGTTTTCCGTGAGAAAGGGCATAATGGTAATGTGGCTTTGCATCATCTGTCGCCTTAGGAATATCAGATTCCATGAACGAAAGAATTTCGATTTCGTTTCCGGTTTTCATAACAGACGAATCAGCGCAGATTGTCAGAATGCCGTCTTTGAAGAGATACCCGACAGGCTGAGTCAATTCCTTGATTTTGTCCATATCGAAAGGAATTTCCTGTAAATCAGGGACATTTTGAGGGGTCAAATCCTCTTCGGGGAGTTCCATTTCAAGGGGCTGTAATTTAAGTCTTTCAAGAATGCGGTACATTTCGAGGTCAGTCAGAATCTGCCGTAAGGTCAGATTATCGGGCTGTTTCGGGATATAATCATTCAGATTCAGGGATACAGGCGCATCAGTGACAATTGTTGCCAGCCATTTACTCAAAAAGGCATCCTCTTTTCCGTCAAGCAGTTTCTGACGGAATTTCGACGTTCCCTTGACTTCCCCGATATGTTCATACATATTTTCGATAGTTTCCCAAGTCTGAATCAGAGGGATGGCAGTTTTGTCGCCGATACCCTTGACACCGGAAATATTGTCAGAAGTATCGCCCATCAGGGCTTTAAGGTCAATCATGTGAATAGGGGCGAAACCGTATTCTTCCCGAAAGACTGCCGGAGTATAAGCAATTGTTTTCTGAGTTTTGACAAGATGCACAGTAACACGGTCAGAAATGAGCTGTAAGCTGTCCCTGTCGCCTGTCATGATGAAACATTCATGCCCCTGCTGGTCGCAGGCATGAGCGAGAGTGCCGAGAATATCATCTGCTTCATAACCCTCTGCGCTGAGGACAGCCACACCTTTCGCCGTGAGAATGCGCTTTAAATAGGGCACTTGCATGGCGAGTTCTTCGGGCATTCCTTTTCTGTTCGCCTTGTAGAAAGAAGCTTTTTTATGGCGGAATGTCGGCTCTGACAAATCAAACGCCACCGCCACCGCATCAGGCGAAACCTCCGCAACCTCCTTCAGATACATATTCATGAACCCAAACAGCGCATTTGTGAAAATTCCATTCCGGTTGGAAAGTGTGCGTACCCCATAGTAAGCACGGTTGATAATACTATTCCCGTCAATCACAAGCAAGCGCATAAAAAACCCTCCTTTTCATCATCCAATCGTATCATAAACGACACACTGCCTGTCACAGTACTTGACAAAATTACCGACATTCTGTTATAATAAACAAAATGACATTGGATACATACAAATTGTCGCCACTTCTTCATTTTAATTATAACATAGTTTCGCCGACTTGTCAACAAAATTTTTGACCCCTAGGAGGTTATCAATGAAAAATTATCAGATATTGTCTGTTTTTATGTTATTTCTTTTGACCGGATGCGGAAGCGTTTCAGAGGTCACACCCCCCACAGAAATGACTTCCCTCAAGACTGCCGAACCCCTGCAAACAACACAAACATCCGTTTCCGCTCCCTTATCCACAACTACCACAAAAACAACCACCCAGACAACCGCCACGAATGCAACCACAACACCCCTCATCACGACTGATACAACCATCATCACTGTACCCACCGAAGCACCTGAAATCACCAATCCCCCTTCCCCCGTCCTTGAAACCGAAGCACCCCCACAGGAAGAAATCATTCTCCCCGAAGATTCTCCAGCCGATTCTCTCCCCGACACCATTACAGAAGCCGTTCCCATTCCCTCAGACGACACCACCGCCCCCATCCTCACCAACGACGGCAACGGCGCACAAGTCCAGATTGGAACAGTCTTTAATTTGGATAATCTCGTCGGATATGCAGATGATTTAGACCCTCACCCAGTCTTGACATATTCAGGGAATGTGGATACCAGTGCATACGGTTCATACCCCATCACGGCAACAGTCACGGACAGTTCTGGAAATTTCACAACATGGAATCTGACAGTCAATGTGGTAGGACAGGTTTCAGCCCCCAGCGACAACCAGAGTACAGAATATTTCAGTGATTTTGTCGCAAACCATGCAGGGGAAAATTGCCGTTATGGAATCGACGTTTCCAAATGGCAGGCGGATATTGATTTCAATGCCGTTCGGGATGCAGGGTGCAGTTTTGTGTTAATGCGTATCGGGTACGGCGGAAACAGCATCAGTGCAGACCAATATTATTATCAGAACATGGAAAACGCTGTCAACGCTGGTCTGGATGTAGGAGTATATTTTTACAGCACTGCAAGCACACAGGAAGAAGCACGTTTTCAGGCGGATTGGATTGCAGGGGAATTGAATGGGAGGGCATTGCAGTTCCCCGTCGTGTTTGACTGGGAAAGTTTCTCAAATTTCCAGAAATATGGAATGAGCCTGTACGATTTGAATGCAATGTATGATGCATTTGCAGACCAGATGGCACAGCACGGCTATCCGACAATGCTTTACAGCAGTAAATCACGGCTTGGCAATATCTGGAGGACAGAAGGTCGCCCCATCTGGCTGGCACATTATACCAGTTACACGAATTATGACGGAGATTATTCCATCTGGCAACAAAGCAGTCACGGAAGAATTAACGGCGTCAGCGAAGAAGTAGATTTCAATATTCTTTACACCGACCGCATTTATTGGTAATATGTACGAAATTTTATAAAAATTTTCAGTATGAATGGAAAAAATGCACTGATAAGGTTGACAATGACAACAGAATATGATAAAATAGATAGATGACGATACTATCTCAATTCGAAGGAGGTGTCCGCTAAAATGGGTACAAACAGAATATTTCATATCAATTCCTACAAGGAAATCGGAGAAAGCCATTTAGCCTGTGGAAAAACGTGTGAAGATAATGTTCGAACAGGGGTTCACCCCGTCACGGGTGTTGCGGCGGCGGTAGTGTGTGATGGTGCAGGTTCATGCAGTCACGCCCGTGAGGGTTCAGAAACAACAGCAGCAGCGGCTTTGGAAATATTACTTGCAAACTTTGATGAACTTTATGAAATGGAAAGGACGGAATTCGCTGATACGCTTTTAAACACCATCTGCGGAATACTGGAAACCACGGCGAAGGAGCTGGACTGTGATTTTGAAAGTCTTTCGTCAACGCTGGTATGTTCCGCACTCGCCCCCGATGGAAGATACATCTTTTTCCATGTTGGTGACGGCGTAATTACAGCGTGTGACAAGGACGGACAATGCCGGATACTTTCGCAGTATCACCATGAAATTGCACTCAATTTTACAACATTTGTAACCATCCCCGACACAGAATACAACTATGGAAAAGGACAGGGAGATATTGCAAGCATTCTTCTCATGAGTGACGGTCCTGAATATTTCATGACCTATGCAGGACGAACCACACCCAATGCCAATTTGCTGTTACAATTGAATTGTCTCTTGCCGGAAGAACAGATTCTTGCACAGCTCCAAGGTCTGACATTATTCTACAAACAATGCGGAATGTATGATGATGCATCCTATGCGATTATCAGCGACAAGCGAAAAGCCGGAGGGGTATTTTCCGGAATGGATTCTGAATTCCGTGGAATCGTGTTCAATCTGCCGAGGGAACTTCCTCGTCGTGTCATACAGCAGTATGATGATGTATTAACCGCCGCTGCACTCTGCGGAGAGGAAGGAATTTCAGAAAAACAGCTTGTTCGTCTGATGAGAGTACACAGTGAAAAAAATGTCATCCGCAAAATGGAAAAGCTCACCAAGCTGGGAGTTATGAAGCACCGCAACGGAAAGTATTATTTCTGAACAAAAAAAAGCTGTTACCCTGTGTAACAGCTTTTTGATTTCTACGGAATCAATTCAAGGAATACCCGATTCAGTTCATCCCAGCCGGAAGGCGATTCCGAGGGAAATTGACTTGCCTTTGCAGTCATTTCCTCAAACTTGCACAGAATATATTTATCCAGTTCAGGAATATGCTCCTGCATACCAAGTTCACCAGTAATTTTCTTTCGTTCGAGCAGTTCATTGACAATGGAAAGCAATTCCGCCGGAAGTTCGGCATTGACCAGCTCCAGAAACGGCATCGGCGGAGGAGAATTCTTGTCACATACCCACTGACAAGCCAGCAACGCACGGAGAACATAAAAATATTTTTTCAGCTTGATAATTTCCTCTGTAAAGAATTTATGATAATTCGCTTTCGCCATACTCAGATAATGATACATCATAGGTTTCCGGAGGAAATATGCCGGAAGCAGTTCCCTGACCTTTTCCCATTCAGGAGAAGTATGGTAAAGTTCCATCGAATTCGCCCATTCGAAGCAAGTCGGATTGGATTTGTGAAGCAGTCTCAGATATTTCTGTAAATCCCATCCGGAAATATCGTAAACCTCGTTGAGTTCCCATTCCATCACATCACGCACTTCCTGCAATTGGAGATAATCATTTTTTTGCCTGACATACACAAAGCGGACATCAAAGTCACTGTCCGGCGAAGCGAATCCCCATGAACGGCTTCCGGATTCAACACAGTGCAGAATTCTGACATGTTCCCTCTGTTCGATTTCATTGAGTTTATCAAGAATATTTTGTCTGATTTGAATTTCCTGCATGAAAAACACCTCTTTCCGTTGATTCATTATAACATAGTGCAGTAAAAATGTCAATGTTTTTTTACAGTGGGTACTTGTAATTATTGAAATTTTATGTTATACTAGACATATCGGCATCAATGCCATTATATTGATGGAAAAGGGGTTGTTACATGAGAAAAAAACAAAAACAAAATATCGCTGTCATACATCCGGTTCATGAAAAGCCACAAAACCGCTGGGCAGTCCTGCTTTGTGTGGTAGGAATCACCCTCAACATGGTGTTCACGATTTTAGCCGGAAAATTGAATTTTGTATTATATCTGGACACAATCGGAACAATTTTGGCGGCAGTATTGGGGGGGTATCTTCCGGCGATAATTGTGGGATTTCTCACGAACATCATCAAAGGAATTTATGATGATGATTCATTGTATTATGGGGTCTTGAATGTATTGATAGCCCTTTCCGCCTCATTGCTTGCAGAAAAGGGCTGGTTCAAAACGCCGTTCAAGATATTTGCAAGTATCTTCATATTTACGATAATCGGCGGAGGGCTGGGAACATGTATTCCGTGGTATCTGGAGGGGGTAAAGCTGGAAACGGAGACGTTGAGTGAACAGCTTTATCATACAGGGCTTTTCACATTACCGTTTTCACAGCTCCTTGCGAATCTTCTGACAGATTTCCTTGACAAGGCGGTTACTGTACTGTTAGTATTGGGAATTGTCCGATGTATGCCGGAAAAATCGAAGCATATTTTCCGGTTTAGCAACTGGCAACAGATACCGCTTTCCGAAGAAGACACCGCCACCGCAAGGAACGGAAATTTCCGCATTGTCTCCATGCGGACGAAAATTATATTTGTCCTGACCATGGCGATGATTTTAATTGCCATTGCAGCAATGTGGATTAGTGTGGTATTATTCCGCTCAGCGACTATCAAGGACTATATCAAGTTAGCTGAGGAAACCGCCCGACTTGCCGTGAATGTCATTGACGGCGACAAAGTGAATGATTACATTGCAAACGGCTATGAAGAAGAGGGTTATTCTGAAACTATGGAATTTCTGAAAGACCTCCTTGACAGCTCCCCTGAAATACAATATGTCTATGCATACCAGATTCAGGATGATGGCTGTCATGTGGTATTCGACGTAGACACGGAAGAAGTCAAAGGCGACGAAGCCGGAGCAATTGTTCCCTTTGACTATGCATTTAATGAATACATGACAGATTTAAAAAATGGTGAAGAAATTGAACCCATCATTTCAAATGAATCATTTGGTTATCTCCTGACAGTTTACAAGCCCGTCAAGGATTCAAACGGAGTTTGTCAATGCTATGTAGGAATTGACATTGAAATGCAGCAGCTCACCTATAATGAGCGCAGTTTCTTTGTAGAAATGGTATCACTGTTTTTAGGATTTTTCGTTTTGATAGTAGCATTTTCGTGGTGGCTGATTGAGTATCATTTCATTTTACCGGTCAACACCATGGCACTGAGTGCCGGAGCATTCGCCTACAATACCGAAGAAGCCAGAGAAAGCAGTGTGGAAAACATCAAGGAATTGGGAATTCGTACCGGTGACGAGCTGGAAAACCTGTATCATGCATTCACGAAAACGTCAGAAGACAGTATTCATTATACGGAAACCATTTCCAAGATGCAGAAATCTTTGATTATGGTATTGGCGGATTTAGTGGAAAGCCGAGACCAGAACACAGGCGACCACGTCCGCAAAACAGCGACCTATGTGAAAATTATTCTGAAACAGCTCAAAAAAAAAGGCGATTATGCCGACCAGCTCACAGATGAATTTATTGCAAACGTGATTGATTCTGCTCCCCTGCATGACATCGGGAAAATCACCATTCCGGATGCAATTTTAAACAAGCCGGCGAAACTCACAGACGAAGAATTTGCAGTCATGAAATCCCATTCACAGGCAGGGGGCGACATCATCGCACAGGTCATTGAAATCGTTCCCGATTCTGCTTATCTGTATGAAGCGAAGAAATTAGCCTTGTATCATCATGAAAAATGGAATGGAAAGGGCTATCCTTACGGATTAGCAGGGGAAGAAATACCGCTTTCCGCCCGTGTGATGGCGGTAGCAGATGTATTTGATGCCCTTGTATCAGAGAGAAGCTATAAAAAGCCGTTCCCCTTTGAAAAGGCAATGGACATCATCAGAGAGGGTTCAGGTTCACACTTTGACCCGAAAATTGCAGAAGCATTTCTGGAAGCAGAAGACGAAGTGAGAGAAGTTTCCGAGAATTTCAAAAATATGCATTCTTCCATTCATGTCACATCCACAGGAGTAAGCCCATGATTGAAAACATTACACAAATAGATTTCGAAATTCTTTACTGGATACAGGAGCATTTGAAATGTGCATTTTTAGATGCAGTTATGCCCTTTATCACGCATTTAGGAAGTTCGGGAATTTTCTGGATAATATTGGGCTTTTCGTTCGCCTTTTCGAAGAAATACCGGAAATGCGGAATCAATATGCTGGTGGGAATGTTGATAGGCTTGATAATCGGAAACATGATTTTGAAAAATGCCGTCATGCGTGAAAGACCATGCTGGATTGCAGACACCGTTCCAATGCTGATTGCCATTCCGAAAGATTATTCGTTCCCATCAGGACATACAACCGCTTCTGTCATTTCAGCACTGGTAATCTTTCACGAAGACAAAAAAATTGGTGTGATTGCATTACTGATTGCAATTCTGATTGCATTTTCGAGGATGTATTTATTTGTGCATTTCCCCACAGACATTTTAGGCGGTGCACTCCTCGGCACAGCGATTGGAGTTATCACGCCACAGCTCACGGAAAAATTTCTTTTCAGCCGGATTTCCGCCGTTTCTCCGCCCCCCGAACAGAATTGACAAAAAGACCGCCCGAACATTCCGGACGGTCTTTTTTCTTGTATATCTTGACGAATTTTTTGAAAACAATAGACAAAGTGGTAAAAATATGTTACAATACAAATAGTAAATTGAAATTGCACACCATAAGAAACAAGAACAATCAAAAGAAAGGAGCTTCCTTTATGAACAGGATGAAACGAATCATTGCAGTCATATCCGCCATTTGCATGACATTTTCAGGAATTCCGGTCAGCGGTGCAGATACGGCAGAGGAGATAGAAAAGCCGGTAGCTGTAGTGAATCCTCTCATGATTCCACAGTCGCAGGCGGTGGAAAGCTCAGGAAGATGCGGATTGAACACAAATTGGGAAATAAGCGGAGGAGTATTGACAATTTCAGGAAGTGGCAGAATGAATTCTTACAGGTCTCTGAATTATGTCCCGTGGAAAGATTACAGGGACACAATCACAACAGTTATCATCAAAGACGGAGTGGAAAATATTGGAAACTTAGCCTTTTACAATTGTGGAAATTTAAGTTCTGTCATTCTCCCGAACACACTCACATCTATAGGAGAATGGGCATTTTGCAACTGCAAATCCCTGAAAAATATCATTCTCCCCACAGGGCTGACAACATTGGAAGCAGACGTATTTTATGGCTGTTTGGAATTGGAAAGCATCACAATTCCGGAAAGTGTCATCAGCATGAAGGAAGGAACATTTTCAGGCTGTCAGTCTCTCGTCAGTGTCAACATGAAAAATGCCAGCGTGATGGAAATTCCCGAAAACATATTTTACAGCTGTGCAGGTTTACAGGAAGTAATTCTTCCGGATGTTTGCACGACAATCGGAGAAAATGCCTTTTGGAACTGCACAGCCCTGAAAACAATTGAAATTCCGGATTCAGTCGAAACAATCGGACAGAATGCCTTTAATAATTGTACATGGCTTGAAAAAATCGTTCTCCCTGAAAGTGTCGCTTTGGTGGAAGACTATGCATTTCACAAATGCGGACAGCTGGAAACCATCACATTTCTAAACCGTGAATGTGTTGTATCAAATTTTGCAGTCACAATCCCCTATACAGCGTTAATTATTGGCTACAATGTATCAACCGTCCACGATTATGCCCAAGCCTATAACAGACGGTTCAGGGCAATAGATGCCCCCGAAACAACAACAACCACGACTACCACCACAACCACATCAACTTCAACTACGACTACCACAACCA
>DGHF01000218.1 GCA_002392545.1 Ruminococcus sp. UBA3855 | reverse complement strand
ATTCCTTCTTCTTCAAAATAAAACCTCCTTATTCAAATGGAAAATTCATTATTATTATTTTAAATCAAGCCCGTTGTTTCGTCAATGCCCATCATGATATTCAAGCATTGCACTGCTGCGCCGGATGCGCCTTTTCCTAAATTATCCAGTCTCGCACACAGCAAAATTTGCTCGTCATTGCCAAAGGTGAAAATTTCCAGCTTGTTCTGTCCGCTTAATGTATTGGATGCAAGGAAAAATTTTCCCTGCTCTTCGTCCGTCATTATGGGATTTACTGTCACCAGCTTCGCCCCTGCATAATGCTCTTGGAACATTTCATTCACCTGTGCAAGCGTGATTTTCTTGTCAAGCATTCTCGTCTGAATCGGGACAGATACTACCATTCCACTGTAATAATCACAGACTATCGGGTTGAACATCGGCGCATATGTCAGACCGGAAAATTTTTGCATCTCCGGTAAATGCTTGTGATGCTGTGACAGGGCATATTGTCTGGGGGAATTGAACTCTTTTGGCTTCTCGCTGCCTTCATAAATCGCTATCGCATTCTTCCCTGCTCCGCTATAGCCTGATGTTGCATAGGCGAATACTGGGAAATCTGCCGGAATTAAGCCATGACTTACCATCGGATACAGCATTGAAATAAATCCGCTCGCATAACACCCCGGAACAGCGGTTTTTGACGAATTTACAATCTTATTCCGGAATTCTGCGCTCAGCTCCGGAAATCCATATGCCCACTCCGGATTTGTTCTGTGCGCTGTGGAGGCATCTAATATTCTGGTATGATTTCCGGCTAATGTCACCGCTTCAATGGCGGCTGCATCTGGCAAGCATAAAAATGTGAAGTCCGCTTCTGCCATGATTTCTGCCCGCTTTTCGTTGTTGTGCCTGTCTTCGTCGGCGATTTTTAATAATGTTATATCTTTTCGTCCTGTCAGGCGGTCTATGATTTTTAATCCTGTCGTTCCTGCCTGTCCGTCAACATATACTTTCATTCGGTTTCAGCTCCTTATTTCTCTTCGTCCTCGTCATTGTCCAGCTCGTGGGGACATTTCCATACACTGTATACACAACATACCACTAAACATATGATTCCCCACCCCAACGAAATGTAATAATTGTTGATGAGCCACGCTATTAACAGCTCCCCTATTATCCATATCAGGAATGACAGGGCGGTCAATGCAAGGATGAATTTTATCTGCCGTTTCTTCATGCAAAGGCTTCCACTAGGTCTGCTAACTGCTTCTTGACGGCTTCCGGTGAAGGTCCGCCGTAGGAGGAACGACCTCTTACACACGTTTCAAGGCTGATTGCTTCATATACATCTTCCTCAAACAGCTCCGTCATTTCTTTGTATTGCTTCAATGGCAATGTCTCTAATGTCAGATTCTGCTCAATGCATCTTGCTACCAGCGTTCCAGTGATTTTGTATGCATCCCGAAAAGGCATTCCCTTTTTTACAAGATAGTCTGCGCAGTCTGTTGCATTGATAAAGCCCCTCGCTGCTGCGTTTCTCATGTTCTCCTTGAGGACTCTCATGGTTTTCAACATCGGAATGAACGTCTTCAAACATAATTCTGTGTTGTCAATTGCATCAAAAATGGCTTCTTTGTCTTCCTGCATATCCTTGTTATAGGCTAGGGGCAATCCTTTCAGCATTGACAACAATGTCACTAAATCGCCGTTGACTCTGCCTGTTTTCCCTCTGATTAACTCCGTCACATCCGGATTCTTCTTCTGGGGCATGATGGACGAACCTGTTGCAAAAGCATCGTCCAACTCTATAAACTTGAATTCCCATGAACACCATAAAATGATTTCTTCTGAAAATCTTGACAGATGTGTCATGAGCAAGGACAATGCACAACATATCTCCACACAAAAATCACGGTCGGATACTCCGTCAAGGCTGTTCGCTACTGGTGCATCAAAATCCAACAGCTCCGCCGTCATGAAACGGTCTATCGGGTATGTCGTTCCGGCTAATGCTCCACTCCCTAGGGGACATTCATTCATCCGCTCTACTGCATCCAAAATGCGCTCTCTGTCCCGCTTCAACATCTGCGCATATGCTAACAGATGATGGGCGAACGTGATGGGCTGTGCCCTCTGTAAATGCGTATAGCCGGACATTATCGTTTCTGTGTGCTCACTTGCAATGTCACATATGGTGATTGCCAGTTCTTCTATCAGCTTCAAAATGTCCTGCATCTTGTCACGCAAATACAGCCGGATGTCCAATGCGACTTGGTCATTTCTTGAACGTGCTGTGTGTAATCTCTTTCCGGTACTGCCTAAACGCTTTGTCAGTTCCGCTTCTACAAACATATGAATGTCTTCTGCATTGGGGTCAAATTCCAGCTTTCCACTCTCAATGTCAGAAAGAATGCCTTTCAACCCCTCTATTATTGCTTCGCTTTCAGACAATTCAATGATTCCACATTTTCCGAGCATTGTTGCATGTGCAATGCTCCCTCGGATATCCTGTGCATACATTCTTGCATCAAAGGCTATGGACGAATTAAACGCATTGACGGTCTCGTCTACTTCCTTTGAAAATCTGCCTGCCCAAAGTGCCATAGTATTTCTTCCTCCGGTTCAATAAACGACAGCACCGGAGATTTGCTGTTTTTGCAAAATCTCCGTGCTATCTTCATTATTTTTAGTTATTCTGTACTTCCATGTACGCTGCTAACAGGTCACGGACAGGAATTCCATTGATTTCTGCATCGTCCCAGACACAATCATTGAATTTCGCTCCCACAAAAGCTACACTTTCATAGGTCGATTCATTCAAATTGACATGCTCAAATTTTGAACTGCTCATGTCCAGATGTTTTACCTGTGAGCCTGTCAAATCTGCATCTGCAAAGGAGCTTCCATGCAAATCCACCGCCTGAAATGAGGCATTTTTCATCCCCATGTTGCGGAATTGTGCATCTTCCATACCGCTCTCTTCAATTCGGGTCTGGTTCAAATTACAGCCCGTTATTGCAACACAATACAGATTGCTTGCGCTGATTACTGCTCCATCAAGGTCAACCTGCTCAAATACAACGCTCCTTAAATCTTCGTGACTGATTACCCTGTTTTCAATGGTAATTGTTCCGTCAGGTGCGGTTTCAGCAGTTTCTTTTTCCACTATTTCGCTCATTCTGATTAGTCCTTTTTCTCTGCTCTCTTCTTGTCAAGCTGAGCCTTTACCTTAATCGGCAATCCAAACAGATTGATGAAACCTGCGCTGTCCTTCTGGTTGTATACTTCGTCAGCGTCGAAAGTTGCGACTTCAGGGTCATACAGTGTGTAGGGTGATGTTACTCCTGCATTGATGATATTTCCCTTGTACAGCTTCAGACGTACGTCACCTGTTACCGTCTTCTGTGTCTCGGTTACAAATGCGGACATTGCCTCACGCAGAGGAGTGAACCACTGACCATTGTATACAATATCAGCAAACTTGATTCCCAGATACTGCTTTACTCTTGCGGTTTCCTTGTCAATGGTGATGGTTTCCAGTACTTCATGTGCGTGGTACAGAATCGCTCCGCCAGGGGTTTCATATACGCCACGAGACTTCATGCCTACCAGTCTGTTTTCTACGAGGTCAGCCAGTCCAATGCCGTTTTCTCCGCCCAGCTTATTCAGGGTGGTGACAATGCCTGTGCCGTTCATCTCTACGCCGTCAATCGCTGTCGGGATGCCCTTTTCAAAATGAATGGTTACATAGGTGGGCTTGTCTGGTGCTTGGATGGGAGATACTCCCATTTCCAGAAAGCCTTCCTTTTCATACTGCGGTTCGTTTGCAGGGTCTTCCAAATCCAAACCCTCATGAGACAGATGCCAGATGTTCTTGTCCTTGGAATAGTTCGTTTCACGGTTGATTTTCAGCGGGATTCCATGCGCTTCTGCATAATCAATTTCTTCGTCACGAGACTTAATGTCCCAGATTCTCCACGGTGCAATGATTTCCATTTCCGGTGCGAATGCCTTGATTGCCAGTTCAAAACGAACCTGGTCATTTCCCTTGCCGGTGCATCCGTGACAGATTGCATCTGCACCCTCTTTGAGTGCGATTTCTGCAATTCTCTTTGCAATAATCGGACGTGCAAAGGATGTGCCCAACATATAGCGGTTTTCATAAATTGCACCTGCCTGCACGGTCGGGAATACATAGTCCGTGATAAATTCTTCTGTCAGGTCTTCAATGTAAAGCTTGGATGCACCTGTTTTCAGTGCCTTTTCTTCCAGTCCGTCCAGTTCTGTGCCCTGTCCTACGTTGCCGGAAACTGCGATTACTTCGCAATTGTTGTAGTTTTCCTTCAGCCACGGAATAATAATGGATGTATCCAGACCGCCGGAATATGCCAATACTACTTTTTTAATTTCTTTCTTCGCCATGATAATTAGCCTCCTGTGATTTGTCAAGGCTTCTGCCTTGCGCTCTTTCAAGCACTTTTATTATACACCATTCAATATGCTGTTGTCAAGGGTTTTTGTATGAATATGGGATGAAATTTTTAAATTTTTATTCATATATTCATATTCAAATGCATATTTTGTATAATTTTTCATTTATTCAAATGGGAATGCATATTATTTCAGAACATTCAGAAACAAAACCAGCTGAAATTATTTCTTTTTTGGATACGACAGACAACAAAAAACTTTATTTCTCAGCTGTTTGGATAAAAAAACTTCATGATTCTGACAAAAAGGAATATTTTCTGACGTGGTTCGCTATTGATTTATAAAGTAATATATGCTAACATAATACATGTAGGGCAAAGGAGGAAATGAATATTATGACCCATAAGAAAATCCTTATTGGTGACGATACAGCAGATTACGGAATTTCAACTGCAAGTACGCTTCGTTCTCGTGGCTTTTATGCCATCACCAGACGAAAAGACGGACAGGTTTTATTGAATGCAATTATGGAAGAGAGACCGGATGTGGTAGTGGTGGAAAGTGTAATGCCACATATGGACTCTATTGAGCTGATTAAGCGTGTGAAAGAAGAATGCCCTGTATTTCCGGCTTTCATTGTGACTTCTGCATATGATAATTCTTTTGTGGAAAAACGTATCATGGAGCTTGGGGCAAAACATTTTATGCTCAGACCATTCGATAATTCGGTACTGGCGGAACGTATCGCCGAAATTGTTGCCGATGCTGAAAATTCTCCCCTGAATATGCAGGACATGGAAGTTACTGTGACGGAAATTATTCATCAGCTGGGTGTTCCTGCTCATATCAAGGGATATTATTATCTTCGTACAGCGATTCTTGCTTCTCTGGAAAATCCCGAACTTCTTGAGAGCGTTACCAAATTGCTGTACCCCACTGTCGCAAAACAGTACAGCACGACTGCTTCCCGTGTGGAACGTGCCATTCGTCATGCAATCGAAATTGCCTGGGACAGGGGAGACCTCGATATTTTGAATGCTTTCTTCGGCTATACTGTCAATACCTGTAAGGGTAAACCAACTAACTCTGAATTCATTGCACTGGTCACGGACAAGCTCCGCCTGCAACACCGCTCCGGAAAAAGCGTCGCCCTCAATCTGAAAATGAAATGAAATTATCTGGTTACGAAATTTTTCGACATCCTGTATCTGACAACTTGTTTTCCGCTGGATTCATCACAAGAATACTTCGGCTTGACATTAAACTTCAAAAGGCTACCGCATCACGAGCGGCAGCCTTTTTTTTGGTTACTCCAGCGTATTCGGGATTTTTTCCTGCAATTCTGCAAATTTGGATTCATTCAGCTTTTCAGCATCATTGACAAGATAGTCCGTGCCTCGGTATGCACTGAAATGAAACGGCGGATTGTAGCTGATTTTCATGTAGTCGCCGTCTGCTTCCAGTATCATTTCCAGATTCTCCGGCAATACTGTGCCATAACGCTTCTTTGTGTAGAAAATATAGTTGTTGATTTCCTCTTTTGTCAATTCTGCGCCTTTTACTGTTACTTTAATCATATAAACCGCCCCTTTCCGGTGATATTACTTTTAGTATAGCACACTTTTTTCAAAAATGCAAGTGTTTTTTCCTAAAATTCTGAAAAAACTTTTTGATTTCCTCATTTTTCCATTTTGCGGTCGTTGCGAAACTTCCCGATATTTCTATCTCAATTTCTACTATACAAAATGGAGTTGATTTGTGATTTATAATGGGGGACGTTGCGCTGTGAAATCTCAGCACGATTTGCAAAAAACTAACGCTAATCGCACTGAGGGCGCAACTTTCCCCCATACCCCCTATTTAAAATGGGGGACGTTGCGCTGTGAAATCTCAGCACGATTTGCAAAAAACTAACGCTAATCGCACTGAGGGCGCAACTTCCCCCATACCCCCTATTTAAAATGGGGGAAACAATGCAGTAAGGCTTGACACATTCAGCCAAAAACAAGATTTTTGCCTGAATTTGTGTCAAGTGCATTGTTTTCCCCCATACCCTCTATTTAAAATGGGGGACGTTGCGCTGTGAAATCTCAGCACATTTTGCTAAAAACTAATGCAAAATGCACTGAGGGCGCAACTTCCCCCATACCCCTATTCAAAATGGGGGAAGTTGCGCTTTGGGGGCTTAGCGCATTCTGCCAAAAACTAACGCAGAATACGCTAAGGGCGCAACTTTCCCCCATACCCCCTTTAGATTTTAAATTTTGATGTGTCATTGTATTCCTCGCTGACTTCGCCAATGATGGGAGAAAGTTTTGCATTGGAAATCGTTGCGGTAATTGGTTCGTCTTCCTCTGTCAAGACATAAAACAACGTGTGATTGAATTGGTCTTTCCCCTCCCAACCATTCACTGTGATGTTTTTTGCTCCTCCCCACACAATGCCATAATCATTTTCCTTTGTTATCAGCCCTATGATGATATTATTTTCACAATATCTTCCTGCGCCTTTATCCAGTCGGGGACTGAAATTGCGCCGGAAATTGATTCCTCCACGGTTACGACAGCTTATTACGTCAAACAATACACAATTGCTCGAACCGCCCCAAAATGCTACTCCGTCAAAGCCGTTTTCCGTACTCTCAATTTTGCTTGCCACTGCTCCATTGACATTTGTCAAAAGCAGTCCATTGAAACCATTTTTTGTGAATTTGCAATCTGTAATGATACAGTCTGACACGCCAAAATCACAGCTATCTATGTGTAATCCGCTTGCATCTTCACGACGAAATCCGTTCTCTTCAAAATTGCTGTGTGTCACTTGAATTTTCTTTACATGATATGCATAAACTCCCTCAATTAACGAATTTTTTACCGTGACACTATCAAGAATTATCTGCTTGGTATCATGAACTTCTATGCAGACAGTATGGTCTTTCTGACTAAAACCGCATTTTGGCTCATCTGCATCAAATGCTTGTTTGTTGCCGTCAATCGTCATATTTCGAATTTCCAACAGCTCCCCTTTTATCATGTTTAACATCCTGCAAGTGAAAACTGTCAATGTTCTGCCGTCGTCCAGTTCTACTTCCTTTTGTGAAAATCCTGCTTCTGGAACTAACTGGATAACTGTGTCTTTCCCTGCACCAAACCAACGGACAATCTTTCCCGTTTCAAGCTGTTTTTTCAAAATATAGACTCCCTTAGGAAAAAATACAGGCTCTCCACATTGCACTGCTTTCATCAGTGCAATTGTATCATCTGTGATACCGTTCCCGACTGCTCCAAACTCTCTAATATTCCTGAATGATTTATTCATTGCTTCGCTCCTTTTGTAATTATAATGGGGGATGTTGCGC
>DGHF01000005.1 GCA_002392545.1 Ruminococcus sp. UBA3855 | reverse complement strand
TGCAAAGACAGATAGACTTTATCCAATCTTTGAGAAAGGAAGAAGAAGAACATCCCCATGCATTTGTTCGCCATGTGCTGGAAACATATGGAAAATCGACAGATAATATTGATGAGCTGTTCATTGACTACGACTCTAAAAAAGAATGCATTGACCGTATTCATACAGCATGGGAGAATTTTAAAGCCTCACAGAGAACAGATGCCGACCTCAGTATCCTAAAGGAAGCATTAAAATCCGCCTGCAATGAGACGGGGGCATACGGAAAAGAATTGAAGTCCAATATTCAAATCGATACCATCAACAAGGTTTTAGCGTTTGCGGGATTCAAGGACAGGCTGCAATCTGGACGTACGGTCTTTGGCATCAATTCGGCTGATGAAAATAATTGATTTTTAAATAAATCACAGTTATATATTATTGCTATGAGAGGAGTAACTGCTATGAAAAAGATGAACAGTATCAATGAAACTGCCAAACTTTGTAAAGAGAACGACATCGGCATCAGCAGAAGTCACTTGCTTCAACTCGCCAAAAGCGGTGATATTCCATGCGTAAAAGTCGGTCAGAAGATTCTGATTAACTGGGACGGCTTGATGAAATATCTTGATACAAATACTCTTCCCCCTGATGAGCCGAAATCAGGTATCCGCAAAATATCGGCATAAATTACATCAATCGGGGACGTTGAAAATACGTCCCCGAAATTCAAAACAAAGGAGAATTTACTATGGCAACCGTAAAGAAACATGTGTCAAAAGCTGGCAAAGTCACTTACTACATCCGCACTTATGACGGCTACGACAGCAAAGGCAAACAGATTGAACGCTCTATGACATGGAAACCGCCGGAAGGCATGACCCCGAAGCAGATTGAGAAGGAACTCCAGAAGCAAGTAGTCAAGTTCGAGGAATCTGTTAGAGGCGGTACTTGCTTTGACAGCGATACCCGTTTTGGTGAATATGCTGAAACATGGCTGGAAAACAACCGTCCTCCCCTGCTCGCTCCCAAGACCTATGAGCGTTACAAGGCTCTGTTGAAAAATATCAATGCTGCTATTGGAGAAATCAAGCTGGTGAAATTGCAGTCCCATCACTTGCAGGAGTTCTACAACAATCTCCGTGAAGAAGGCATCAAGCAGGTTGGAGCATATGCCACTACAGACAAGCTCAGAAGTATCATGAAAGAGAGACATCTCACCAACAAATCACTTGCCGAGCTATCGGGTGTGTCCTCTACAACCATCAGTGCAGCTTGCAAGCCTGACGGACATATCAGCATTGAATCTGCCCAGAAGATTGCCAAGGGTCTGAAGATGTCCGCAAAGAGGCTGTTCCCCCTAGACCTTGAATCAGCATCGTCAGAATCTGAATCCCGATGGAAATGAAGTCTTTCGCATGGTCACTAAGAAATTTCACTAGTGTGTGAACGATTTTCAATGCAGATTGCAAAATCAAGTCGAGCTTGCTCAAAAGCCCCTCTGCCAATTTCTCAATAATTTGGATGCTCATTTCAACAATTTGTGGTAAGTTCGATAATAAGCCATTTATCAAAACTTCGATAATCTGAAACGCACAATCCAGCAACAAGGGCAAATTTTCTGTAATGAAATTCGCAAGACTTTCCACAAGTTTCAATGCACAATCAATCAGTAACGGCAAATTGTCCAGAATTGCCGTTACCAACTGCATCACAAGTGAAACGGCACTTTCTGCCAATAATGGCAAATTTTGCATGATAGCCGTCAGAAGTCCTTGCAAAATCTGAAAGCCAGCATCCAGCAAAAGCGGAATATTTTCAAGAATCATCTGGACAAAATCGGAAACCAACGTTACCGCTGAACCAATCAGCAACGGCAAATTCTCCATGATGCCAGCCAGCAAAACATTGATAATGTCAAGCCCGACTTGAATTAGTTCAGGTAAAAAGTTCATCAAACTAGAAAGCAGTTTGGAAGTCATGACCGTGATAGTCTTGAACAATTTGGGTAATGTTTTCACAATTCCCGAAACTAATTGAACAACAATTTCCGCTCCAATTTGCACAAGTCCAGAGAGGTTATCCATGAGAAGTCCAACAACATCAGTAATCAGACTGACTACCATCCCCAACAGTTGAGGTAACGCATTCACAATCCCATTCACCAGATTGAGGACAATTTCTGCACCAATTTGCAAAAGTTCGGGAATGCTGTTCATAAGAACTCCCATGAAATCAGCAAGCAGATTGACCGCCATTTCAAGTAATTGGGGCAACGCTCCAACAATGCCAGCAACTAATTGAAAGATAATTTCCGCACCAACTTGCAACAAATCCGGAATGTGATTCATGATACTTTCCACAATTTTTTCAACAGTTTCAACACCAGTTTCCAGAAGTTTCGGCAATGCTCCCATAATGGAATTGAATAGACTCATCACGACATTAGCACCGATTTCCAGTAAATCTGGTAAGTTGTCGCTGATACCAGTCAAAAATGCATCAAACAGCATTGCACCTGCATTCAGCAATGCCGGAACAAGCACAGACACGGCATTGACAAGCATTTCCCCGATAGTTCCGGCAATTTGGAGCAGTCCACCCATTCCGGCAGAAATTCCCTCACAGAGTTTTAGAATCAATTCTGCCCCTTTTTGAGCGAAAGTCTGAATACTCATGGAAAGATGTTTCACGATTCCGGAAACGATATTTTCCGCCAGCTCCGCAGTTTCAGAAACATCAACAGAATTGAAAATATCAATGAAATTATCAATCCAACTCATTTCAGCATTCAGGAGAGCCGTTCCGTTTTTGGTGAAATTGGAAATCAATCCATGAATCAGAGTGCTTGCAAAAGAAAGAATTTTGTCGGAATTGCTTGTAATTCCGGTAACAAGAGCCTGAATCAGACTTGCACCCGTTTCCACCAATTGACCCGACAAGCCCCCATCTGAAAATTGCAACAATTCCGAAAGAGAAATTTGCAAATTTGGCAAAGCATCCATCATCCCTGAAACGAGATTTTCAATCAAGATGGAACCTTGACTTTCCAGCGAACGTAAGCCATTTTGCAAAGCCTTTTGGATTTCGCCCACGATTCCGGAAACACCATTGACCATTTCGGGCAACGCTTGAATCAATCCGGAAATCATAGTTTCTGCGGCTTGCCTGAAAATGACGTTACTGTGTGAAATTCTGTCCGCAACGTTTTTGATACCGGATTGAATGACAGTGCCAATATCCAGACCAGCCACAACATCAAGTACTGAATCGGCTATTTTCGTAACACCGTCCACAATATCAGGGATACCCTTTGTGATAAGGTCAACGGCAGTTGACAAAATTTGTGGAAGTACGGATTTTGCGGAATCTGTGAGCCAATTCAGAAGAGAACCCAGACTTGACCTGACTTTCTCCCCACCGCCATCAATGCCGTTAATCATGTCAAAAAATCCCTTTGTCAAGTCCAGAAGAGCCGGAGCGACATTGTTTGTGATGGTCTGCACAATGCCACGGAATGCAGGTTCAAGCCCTTCATAGAGGGCATTTTTGACGGCATCCATGGCAGAACCGAGGGCTTTTGTGTCGCCTTCGAGGTTGTCATTGAGCGTTTTCGCCATTTCGGCAGCAGCTCCCTCACAATCAGCAAGCCCATCAGTGAATTTTTGCAAATCCTTGTCAGGAGTATTGAGCAAAATCTTGATAGCTGTGGAAGAATCCGCTGTGAACACCTCAGAGAGTGCCACTGAGCCGAGGTCACCTTCCATGGAGCTGGTGACGTTCTTAATATCTGCCACAATATCGAGCATATCACGGTATTTTCCGGTCTCTTTGTCGATAACATCAATTTTGTTTCCGGCAATGGAAATCTGATTGTTTTCGTCCATTCTTGCGGATAAATCACGCATCACGGCAGATAAAGCCGTGCCTGCTTCACTGCCTTTTTTTCCCTGATTGGCAAGCATTCCGAGAGCAATTGTGACAGTATCAACACTTTGTCCTGCACTGTTCATATTTGCCGCACAATTTTTGAAAGCTTCTCCAAGCATTTGCACGTTGGTGTTAGAATTTGCCTGCGCATAAGCCAGCTTATCAGAGAATTGTTCAGCTGTCATCACACTGTTAGAAAATGCGCTCATGTAATCTGTCACCATGTCAGAAGCCTGAGCGAGACCCATTCCGGAAGCTGCGGACAAATTCAGCACCCCCGGAAGTGCGGAAATGGATTTTTCCGCATCCCATCCAGCCAGAGCCATGTAACCGAGCGCATCGGCACACTCTGCCATGGTGAATTGAGTGGTTGCACCGAACTGTTCAGCGGCATTCTTCAAAGATTGAATTTGTGCCTCTGTTGCACCTGCGGCTTTCTGAAGGCTTGCCACGTTGGACATGGAGTTTTCAAAAGCCATCCCCACGTCCAGCGCATCAGTGACGATGGACTGAAACCCATTCCAGCCAGTGAGCTGATTTAATGCCGATAGTGCGCCACTTGCCAGACCGGAAAGCGCACTGCCGATACTACCTTGAATAGATTTCCCGATTTCTCCGAGTTTCCCCGAAACGGCACTCCCCAGACCGTCAACATCCTTTTTGAGCGCACCAGAATCGCCGTCAATCTGAATCACAATTTTTCCGTCAGCCATTTCCTCACCTCCTAGCTGAACACATTCCCGATAGCAAAAGCGTCCATTGCTTCTTGTGGGATTTTGATTTGTCTTTGAATTTTCAGAATACGTTTCTTTTCGTTTTTATCCCTGATTTCGCCGATATTGATACCTCTGTAATACATTCGTTGCTTGATAGGGGTATCTTCTGGTAGTGCATCAAAGAGGGCTAAAAACAAATGCCAGTGCATTGTTGCATTCAGTAGGTCAATGTGATATTCTGATAAGAAAGCAGCATAAATATAAGGCGCATCAAAACTCCACGAAAGAATTTTCTTTGATGAGCCTTTGTTTCTGGATTGTTCCGGAATATCGCCACGAATCGCAAACCGGATAAGGGCTTGAATGCCTTCTTCCCAAATTTCCGGCTCAATCCTATCTTGATACCAACGCAACGCAAAAAGCATCTTCTCACGTTCTGAAAGTTTCGGTTCTTCCAACATATCAAAGAATTTGAGCCAACTTTTGAAATCTGTATAAATTGGGTAATCCTTCCCCGAAACCCTCACCGTTTCGGGGAATTTCTCATATAGTAAGTTCATTCCGGCTTGTATTTTTCAATCAGGCTATTTTGTTCTTTTGCGATTTCGATAGCCTGCCCCTTAACAAAAGCATAAAATTCAGCCAGAATTTTGTTATATTTCCGGACACTGTCGGGGATGTCCTTAAAAATGACCCTTGCCGAACCATCTCCAAGCAAATCATCAAAGAATTTGCGGAACACTCCGCAATAGCGGTGAATTGATTCAGAAGTTTTCAGTTTTTCAAAGCTGTCTTCGGGGATTTCTTTTGCAAAGATTTCTCTTGTTTCGTCCAGTCGCTCATAAAAACCAGCTTCTGAAACATCCACTTCCACACCACGAAATTCAAACTCGTTCATGATTCAATCCCCCATTATTCTACAATTGTGATTGTCTGCCAGTCGTCGGATGTGGTAACAGTGACAGTTTCCGCAGTACCAGCAGCACGGAAGTTCCCCGAATATGTGAGAGCATCATTCGAACCGCCATCAGAATCAGGAATAACAGAATAATCTCGTTTAATAGCAGTCGCCTCTGTAACGCCCTCATTTTCCGTGACGGTTGTCAAATCCACCTGAATGATGACTCTGGAAGCCTGACCGCCGATTTTCTCATGTTCGTGAATGTCAATAATGTCGTCAAGAACGGCATTCCCCTTGTAACGGTCGAACTCATACGCAATCGCAGGCGCATAGCCCGAAATGGAAACACGGTCAGACGTTTCATCCACATAACGACGGCTATATTCAGACGGATTTTTTGACCCAGAAAGACTTGTAAAGCCCTCCATTCTGGTGTAAGTGATTGTAGTAGAACCGCCCGAAGTTGTCGGAACACCGTAAAAAGCCAGCTTTTCGGCACGCTGTACTAAATCGCCATTGTTCAAATTTTTACCCATGATAATACCTCCATGATTGATAATATTTCAGGCTCAATTGTACCTGATAACGAGCTGTATTTTCCTCTGCATCGTAGACATACGGAGCGGAATTGATAGCAATTTCGAGGGCTTTTCTGTCCATTCCCAAATTGATGAAATTGGAAAGCCCTTTTGCATTGTTTCGCTCAATCCAGTCCACGAAATTTTCATAGAATCCCGAATTTTCGAGATTTTCAAGCACATTCATCCCATAATATTGACGGCTTGCAAACACGAACTGAAATTGTCGCAATTGACCGCCGTCAGCATATCGCTTGATAATGGGGTCAGAGGGAATGGCATCAATCGTGTAAGCAATCCCCATTGAATCAAGCTTATCAATGCCCAGAATTGCATTGTTTTCCAGCAATGGGCAGGATGCAATATAATTCCGGACAGTTTCCATCAAGGTCATAAAATATATTTTCCTCCTACCTTTTGCGCTGTGTTCCTCAAAATCTGATGTTTGCAGTCGTACCAGCACCGGAACGCCCATTTACTGCCCTTTAGTCCTCTGTGTTTGGCATGATGCCAGCGCATCACGGCATAAGGCGCAACCCAGACCAATTGCCCTTGTTCCGGCTTAGAATAGGCATAACCGGACTGTTTCAGCCGTCCGGTCAGTTCCGGTAAATAGGGGTCACATTTCCGGAGTAACTGCGTTGATGCATCCGCCACAATTTCACGGCGAATTTTCGGGATTTTCTGATAAACTCCCCTGAAATCTGTAATGACTTTCAATTCGCTATCACCTCAATGTGTCTGACATTCCATGAACCGAACAAGAAATTCCGCACTTCTGAGACAGTTAAAGCCTCTTTTTGCGGAATATCTTCAAAAAACGCTCCTAACATGATTTTATCGTCTTTCTTGGGCATATATGGAATTTTTGATTGATGGATGATGAACAGATAGCCGTCATTGGGTTCACGACTGGTATTCTGGACGGTTTGTGCCGTCGTTTCCTGACAGTACACATCATAGAAAACATGAGGCACATAGACTTCCATGTGGTCTTGAATGGTCTTTTCCCAGACCGTGCAACATTCTGAATTGGTAAACATCAATTCTCACCACCCACATCATAAATTTCAATCGCTCCATAATGTTGGCGAATCAAACCAAGGTCTTTGAGTTCGTTTTTTAGAAAATAAAGCGACTGTCCGCCATTTAAATAGGTGGTTGTCAGACTGTAAGCTCCGATGGATTCCGTACCGCCGGAAACAGTGGAGGACTGATTGACAGCATCCAAAGCCCGACAAACCGCCTGAATGACAGCGACTTTGACAGCAAGCCCAAAATCCTCATCTTCTGCAATCATGCTGTCAAGGTCATTGCCGTATTTTTTTGCAATCGTCCGCAATTTAGCGGAAGCCTGTACAAGCAGAACTTCCGCCGATTCCATTTGTTGCGCCGTGAGCGATTTCCCGATTGCCTGAATATCGCTCACATTCGCATAAACTGCGCCCATTATTCAGCGACAATCTTAGAAAATGCCTGATTATCAAGAATTCCCCAGCCAATATAAGCCTCAGAGCGGAGTACAATCTGATTGAGCCGTTTCAAGTCGCCCTGACCGTCGGGGTCGCCGTATTCGATAATCTCCAGCGGAATCTGTTCAGCGAATCCCCAACGGAACGCATTAGCGAAATCGCCCACAATGGCACGGATTTTGCTGTTTCCGAAAGAAACTGTACTGTTGACATTCAGCGGAATGCCGTTGAACGCAGACGGAGAACCGCCGAAACGGAATTCGGGATAAATGGAAAGGTTGCTGTCTGTGGTTTTCATGCGACCAATGTCGGAAGCCATCACCGGAGACATAGCAATACCAGTAATTTCGCCATTGTCACGGATAGGATAGACTGCAAGGTCAAGCACATCATCCGGAGCATCTGCATCGTAAGTGATAACGCTTGCAGTCGCAGTGATTGTTTTGCTGAAACAGTTGTTTCCGATGATAGCAGAAGCAGTATTGTCAGCCGGATTGACTCCATGAATCGCCATAATGTCAAAACCTCTTGCAATTTTTTTAGCGAAACCGTCCGTGAAAGCACTCAGATAGGGAATCTGTTTTTCTTCTGCGAGGTGGATAAATTCGTCAGTCAGGCGGTGCTGATATACGACTTTCAGTGGCTTGATGGTGATAACATCAAAACTTGCATCACCGGCAGGCTTCTGACCGCCTTCCCCGACAATTGCAATTTCTCCGTCCATCGCAAAAGTGAAAGTATCCGTCCCAGCGAACGGCATGGGGGACTGTCCGCAGAGTTTCGCAAGGGCAGAATGTCCCTTTACCTTGTTAAAAAGTTCGTTTGTCAGTTCAGAATTGAACAAAGTCCCTTTGGTTGTAATCGTAGCCATAATTGAAATACCTCCATTTAATTATTTTTCAGTCCGTGCAGCAATTCTACAAGAGAGGCATTGCCAGAAAGTTTGCCGTCATTGGAGCGGAAAGTTGGCGGAACACGTTTTTGAACCGTAAACTTTGCGAATGTTTCCGCATCCTGTCTGATTTCGTCCTCTGTCGCACCGTTGAGACGTTCTGCCAATTCAAAAGGAATGCCCTTTTCGTGTGCAATTTTCATTTTCAGGTTGACAAGATTCTGACTGTCAGCGTTCGCCTGAGCGGTTGCGAGTTGCTGTTTGAGTTCGTCAACTTTGGCTGTCAACGTGGTGACTTTTGTTGTGAGCTTGTCGGAATCTGCCTGAATCTGTTCAGGAGACTTCCAATTTTCGAACTGCTTGTCATGTTCCGCAAGAATGCCGTCAAGGGCTTCCTGCGTTGTAATTGGCTGAAATTCAGCCTGATTTGTTCCTGTTTCCATTTTCAAAACTCCTTTCAGTTAAACAATTTTCCAGTCGTCCGCCAGCATATCTGTCTGACTTGCAAGCCAGCCTACAACAATGGTATTTTGTGCTGTCTTCATGCAGATACTGTCAACACAAGATGACATATCTACGCTGTATGGGAAATTCTTGTCATAGATACAGCGATTCAGGTCAGACCCCTTTGCAAGAAAGAGAAACATATTCTTTCCGTTCCAGCCTCTTCTTGCTACCTTATGCCCATCTTTCAGGGCTTCAATTGCTTTCCCAAAATTCATATTTTTTCACCTCAATAAAAAATTCTTTGTTTCCGCCTTTCTTTGGCGGTCACTGCTAACCAATGAGCGAGTGAAACCGATTCCAGCAAGGACACGTCCGCCCCCTCCAGAATGGAATTGTAACCGAAACCGCCCCCATTGCCAATAGCTCGATGTTCGGCATTAGTGACAGCCTGAGTCAAAGACGGCTGATTCTTGTGACAAATCTCTTTTGCAAAGAGTTTCTGTTCGAAAATTGCATTTGCCTGTTGCACGTCCCGAACCGTTGGAAGGATGGGCTTGCATTTAACACCAGCATCTTTCATTTCGTTCACCAGAATATCTTGATTTCCAGCCCCGTCAATGGCGACTTTTTCAGCATGGACATTCCGCAGATACGAAATAATCCATTGATTTCCGTCACGCACTGGACGGCAGTCAATGGACTCCACAAATATTTTGTTTTCAGACGTTTTGACGGCAACGGAAAGCGACACATTCCCCGAATTTTTCGCATACTTGACACCATAAAACAAGCGGATTTCGGGAATTTTCGGCGGTCTGTCAAGCTGTAACAGCTCCCAGTCCTTGCCAGAAATAGCGGACTTCTGATTATACCGAATCCATAAGCCCAATCTTTGGATATTATCGTCTGTTTTGTCTTCTCCGAGTTCGTCCCGAATGGTTCTTTCCGTGAGAATTGTCCCAAGAGACGGGTTTGTTTCATACCACAAGTCAACATTGGACGTGTCGGACATGGCAGGAACGCTCCATTCCGCCCATCCGGCGGAATCCGTTTTTCCTGTCAGAATGCTTTTCCGCAGATTCAGGAACACCGTGCCGGATGAAACGGCAGTCGGCGGAGTTCCGCACATGATAGTTTGCGGATTTGGGGAATCGGTCACGATATATTTCAGGGCGGTTTCTTGGTCGGCGGTGTATTCCTGCGCCTCGTCAATGATAAGCAAGTCATACCCTTCACCGAGTCCGCCTTTTGTGGAGCGAGTTCGGAACTGGATTTCACCGCCTGAGCCGTCCAGCATCTTGATAACTTCTGCGCCACGTTGTTTTTTTGTTTCGAAGTCGTCACCTTCTACATAGCCAGCTTTTGCCAGTCGGTCAATGATTTTCTCCCATGCGTTGTGAGAAGTCGTCACCCTGTGAGCGGTGTAGAGCGTTTTTTCTCCATGAGTGACCGCCCACAAAGTCCGCATAATGAGCAGTTCAGATTTACCGTTTCGCCGTGGAACGGAATAGGCGAATTTCATATGCACCCACAAGCCCGACTCATCCACCGCCATCATATCTTCAATCAACAGCTCCTGCCATTGCATCGCAGTTCTTCCGGATTGGTTGTAAATTGCAACTGCTTCACTGCCCTTGGATTCCTTGTAAGGCAAGACCACCGAAACAGTCGGGGTCTGCCGTCCGAGCCTGATTTCGCTCATATGCAAGCCCCTTTCTGACGTATCACAAATTTTTCCAGTCAAAAGTCAACGGCAATTCCCGATTTGACACAATTTCCGTTTCCCTGAAATCCTGTTTCATGACCAGTTTGTCCGACTTTTGGCGGTTGCAAGTCATGTGAGCCAACTGCAAATTGCTGATGTCAGACGGATGCCCCCCCTTTGAAACTGGGATAATGTGGTCAATGCAAGGGCTTAACGGATGGGGAAACTTGAATTTGAAGTCCACAGGTGCTCCACAGATTCCGCAAATTTTCTGCGTGGCATAAATCCGCTTTTTGTTGGAGTCAAACTGCGCCCTCTGCGTGCCGTTGTGGTCTGGTCTGAGATTCAGTTTCGGCATTTTTCAGCTCCTTTCAGGCATGAGAAAACCGCCCTCATTTCGGAGCGGTTTCAAAGATATTTGCTTTTTCTGTCGGCTTATGTTATAATATGGGTATGCATGGAAGGAGAAAGAAGGTGAGAACATGAAAATGATTCCAGTTGTTTCAACTAATATCGCAAGCGTTGGATATGAAAACGGAACTTTAGTAGTGGCTTTCCGTTCTGGTCAAATTTACGCATATCAAGGTGTTCCCCTGATAAAGTATCAGCAATTTTTAAATGCACCTTCGAAAGGCAATTATTTTAATACGCATATCAAGAAAAACTATATCTCTCGTAGAATCCGCTAATCTGTTATAATCAAGACAACAGCAGCCCCATTTACTGTTACATTGGTCTGTTCGTAAGGGGCAGCAATAGTAGTTTCTACTCCCTCTCGTCCACGCAATTCTTCTACGAGTTCGAAAGTAGAGTATTTTTTTAACTTACTATCTTCCATCAATTCTTCCTTTCCCCCCCTTCCCACCTTCCGAAATGGGGTTATTTTTGTTTTCTTACTCTCAACCAGAAGCATAAGTATATTTATCAGGGAAATTATTCTCACGGATAAATTTATAAATTGCCCCGATTGTGTATGCTGTGAATGTACAAAATTTCTTAAATTCAGATTCTGGGTAAAATTCAAATGAAACATTCTCTTTATTTGCGATTTCAACCGTCACTGTCCCGATTTTTTCGCCATTACTTCGGCTATATTCATAAGTAACAAACCCATTTTCTAAAGAAATCAGCTGAAGCAAAACCATCATATTACCACCTGCTATTTTTTACAACAAACTTGTGTCAATGCTATCCGTTTCGTTAAACAATGGTATAGCACTTTCCCAATCATATTTTTGGCTGGAGTATTTATGCGCTGTTTCGTAATCGCAACCTGTTTTTTGAATGTACCTTAATTCCCTAAGTTCGTGATTCAAAAGAAGAATGTCAATTTCTTGTTGTTCTCCTTTCATCAATCTTTGCCAAGCTAAAGCAATATCAATACTTGGGTCAAATTTGTGAATTGTGCCATCTGCAAATAGGTGTTCTTCTTCCATAAGGTGCTTTTTGATAGCCAAAACATCTTCGTAATCAAAACCAGTGTTTTCAGCAATGCTTTTCACATCGAAGTCTCCACCTTTTACACGAGCATCATAAAAACTTCTAGCCTGTTTTTCGAAATTTTCATAATACATGAAGTTTCTGTCTGTAATTTTTCCGCCTGTACTTATTCTACCACCATTTTCGCCCGTTGTCAAGCCTTCCAAGTACTCTTCCGCCTTCACCTTGTTGTATACAATTTTTTCCCCTTCTTTAATAAAGCCAAGTTTGGCAAGTCCTTTGCGTTCGATAGCTTCAGCTTGTTCAAGGGTATACCTAGTAGGCTGATATTTTGAAAGTTCTGAAATCTCATATTGCTCCTGCCCTTCCCATGTCGTAGTAGTACCACTTAATGTAACTCTGGTTGTTTCTACAATGTTTTTTGAAGCAGAATACCTCTTGTAATAGTAAGTGATAACACAAGAACATTTATCATGCCTTCTGAAAACTTGACGAAGGGCTTTGTTGTTATAATCGCCTATAAACGTACCAGAAACATCTTGACACCATTTACAGGCTTTTGCTCCGGTTGTACGAGTAATTTCAACAAAAAAACCTGCCTTTCTCCGAAATTCCGCATTTGTCCAGATGAAATCATCATGCATGGAATTGGCGACATTGGAGACGGCATTTCTGCACCGCCTTTGAATTGTCTCATCTGAAACCGTGGTATCATTGAGAGAACCAGCGACATTTTGAACACGTTCCGCCGGAAAATCAGGCTCGACAGTGGCTAAGCCAACACCATTCTGACGGTCAAGCCTGGATTGCACCCGTTCGAATCTTTGACTTAATTCATCAAAAAAATCTTTCAGGAGCTGTTGACAGAGTTC
>DGHF01000061.1 GCA_002392545.1 Ruminococcus sp. UBA3855 | reverse complement strand
TGATTCCTCCAATCTGGCTGACATCGTCCAGAACATAAACCTTGAAACCTAACTTCCTTAAAAGCCTGTGCCTTGCAAGCTGTAAAGGGCGAGGCTTTTCTCCTGTGGTCTTGACTTCCACAAAAGCAATCCTCCCTTGTGGCATCAATATGATTCTGTCAGGCACTCCTGCTGTACCAGGAGAGGTGAACTTCCAGCAGATACCGCCATGAGCATTGACTTCCATTTTTAATTTTTGTTCAATGCATTTTTCTCTCATAATATAGCCCTTTCTTTAAATTAGTGACAGTCGGTGATAGTCAAATCCATACTCTATATATACAAACTATTTTTATTTTTCTTTCGCCTGCGATTAGTACAGATATGAGGTTCACTGACTGTCACTTTTACGATATATAGCCAATTTTTTATAATTTTAGTGACAGTCAATCAAGAAAATCATCAAGTTTCAAGCTGATACCAAAAATAAAACTACCAGTGTTTGTCTTTTTCTTCTTGAATCCTGCCTGTTCCAGTGCGGAGTAAAAATCTGTTGTACTTCTGGCATATTCGCCGTTCTCACCACAATATTCACGATAACGTCTGTAAAGCTCTCCGGATTTTTCCTGATAAGATTTATCCGTATCACAGCAGTCATTGATGAATGCACTCAGCCAGTCGTTATTATCACGGTACGCACCGATTGCATCAAGGACGCACGGCGGACGGTCAATCTGATAATTCGCCTGAATCACTTTCTGTGCGCCTTCAATCAGCCACGAAAGAACTGCACCTCCGGCATTATCGACAAGGTACTGTGTATAATTCTTGATGTCGGCTTTTCCCTGAATTTTGGCATGAAACGGAATGACAATCAATCGTCTCCATGTGCCGTCATCAGAAGCGGACACCTTCGGCAGATGATTGGTGTACAGAACAAGCGTGTGACTGGGTTCAAACGAAAACGGAGCTTTGAATTTTTTCTCGGCGAAAATCGGGTCAGTAGAGCAGAGCTGTTTCACTACGCTGGTATTGAGTCTCATACCTTCCTGCAATTCAGCGGCAATAATTAAACGCTTTCCTTTGAGTTCTGCCATTTCAGGCTTGACATTGCGTTTGCAGTTGACGGTCAGGGCATCAGCCGAAATATTACCTGAATAACTGCCAAGAACTTTATAAATCACGTTCCAGAATGTCGATTTGCCGTTTCTGCCGTCACCATAGGCAATAATCATAGATTCCTGATACACTTTGCCAATCAAGCAGATTCCGCATATCATCTGCACATAGTCAATCAGACCTGTATCATTGCAGAAAAATACATTCAAAGCATCTTCCCATAACTGCCTGCCGTCCTCATTCGGGACGACCGCCGTTACTTTGGTTAAAAGGTCAGCAGGGTCAGTGGCTTTCCAGCCGTTCAGCCCGTCAGGAAGATGGTAAGTTCCGCCTGGTGTATTCAGAAGCATGGCATCTCCGTCAAGCTGTTCCGGAGTTTTCAGCACCAGAGGCTTTGCGGCATCGAGGGCATTGTTCAGACTGCGGATATTGCGGTATTTCATCACAAACCCTCTGAACGATTCCGCAAATAAAAACTGTCTGTACAGCTCCGCCTGTTTTTCTTCGAGATTATCCTGAAAACGCTTTCCGCCTTTGAGGATATCTTCCTTTCTGAGACCAGATGATAACATTTCATTCATGACAGCATCGGACATTTTTTCAGCAAGTGCAAGCTGTGCATCTGTATGTTCAATCATTGTCATAACTGCTGCCTGCTCCGATTCCTCCCAATAAGTGCCATTATAGCGGAGATAATTGGTCGCAATCGTGAAAACAAGCTCCTCTCCGAAACAATTAACGAGCGTTCTTGCTTCGCCGACATCGGAGAAATCGTCCGGAATCATGGGCTGTTTTCCGTAATCTTCCGGAGAAATATAACCATCCTGACTGGTGACTTTTCTGCCGAATTTGCAGGCACTGTGCCAGATAGTCCTTAATTCTTCATCGCTGAGAGGCGGCTCACATTCTGCCGCCTTTTCAAGGAACTTCTGATAGGCTTCTTCGGAAACACCGAAACGCTTCACAAGCCGTCCTGCGACTCTGGACATGGTGGAATTACGCTGTCCCTGCGGAATACTGCGGTTGGTTTTCATCAGCGTGAGCCAGTCCTCAATGGTGAGACTCCCTTCATGCCAGACCACCTCGCTTTGTGAGCCGAACATAAACCTTGCGGCATCCAGAGCATTTTTATCAAAGAACGGAAATTCTTTATAAATCTGCTTTTTGGCAGCCTTGTAAGCAATCGGGTCAGTGCAGGGCGCAATCTGGAATGTGATATGAAATCTCGGTCTTGCCGATTTATTGCCTTTCGGGAGCATATGATGACGGCTGAATGTAATCGCAAAATTGACATCATTCAGGGCATCAGCGATGGATTCAGGCGTAATCCATTCTTCGGGGTCATCGGAATGGTCGTTATCGCAGTCGAGCGTCAGTGCATCAGCAAGAATAAAATTCGCTTCACTGCGGGTATTGTTTCCGTATTCCGCATCCACATGGTCATAAGCGATTGCCTTTCTGAGGTCGGCTTCGGAAGTAATGACTCTTTTGTGCGGATATACCGTGTTTTTTTCATTGCCGGTACAGTCGGCAGTAAATAAAGTGAACTTCATACATTCTCCTCCAGAACAATTTCTCTTTCACGGATTTCGCTGTTTTTCAGGTCACGGAGTGCACCTTTCCAGTACGGATTGATGAACACTTTCTTTCCGGTAGCATATCTGCGCCAGTGTCCCATGACATACCAGACAAGTGTGTGACGCTGGAAATTACTCCCGCCATGAATACGGTTTTTCAGTTCTTCGGCATTGATGATATGTCTTTTGATATAGCGGAGAGGTCTTTTCTTTCCTTTTTTGCCTTTGGACGGCTTTTTGTTTGCTGACTCATCAATGACGGTAACCGGATTCAGGAATATGTCCTTTACCAGCGGATGCAGAAGTGCAATCTGGATGCCGTACCATGTACTGAGGCATTCTCCGATGGAAGTCCAGACCTGTGCCGTATTCAAGTGTTCATGAAAATAGTCACGGGCATAATTCGGAATCCCTTTGTATCCCAGAAGTGTCTCCGTAATAATCCAGTCATGTCCTCTGAGGACTTCAAGGCTGAGAATCATACAGTCGCCGTCACGGATTTCATAGAGGACAGCTCCAATCCGGACGGAATTGTTCTCATCTGTTTCTTCAACAAGTTTCTGATAATCGGGAAAAATCACAACACGAAATTTAATGATATTCCCATCTCCGTCATCAACATGAACTTTACAGTCGGGAAGCGGAATGTGTCCGCTGAAAAAGAGGTCTGACGGGATACCTGCGGCATTCTGGTTGGCTTCCCTCCAGAGTGCAATGACAGCATCATCGGACTTTTTATCAAGCTGAATCAGATTAGCCGGACGGCTTTTGCTGATATTCTGCAATAATTCGGTATTTCTTTCTGCTGACAAGAAAGTAACAGGGATATTATCATATCCGGTATTCTTCATGTTGCTTTTCCGGAGAACGCTGTGCTGCATATCCATCATCTGTTTCATGGTCATTTCTTCGGGAAAACGCTGCTGTATTTCTTTTATGCCGGATTCCAGTTCCTCATCGGGCAGACTTCGCAGATGCTCCATTGTTTTCTGATGCTCCTCTTTGGTGAGAACACCTGCAAGCATGACAGAAAGATAATCTTCATATTCGTGACGGTTCATTTCTTTTCCTCCAAATCTTCTGTAAAATAGCGGATTCTCATGTGCTTGCGTTCAGCCTTGCGGATTTCCTGCTTCATGCCTGCGGAGATTCTTTCGCCGAACACCCACAGCTCCTCGCAGTGTCCGAGCATAATTATGTTCATGAACATCGCAAGCTGACGTTCTTCCAAACTGCTGTCATCCATGAACTGCGGAAAGAGCAGGTGCGGAGCGAACGGAATCGTATGCTGTTCCAATGCGAAACGGCAGTATCTTCTTGCTTTTCTTTTGTTTTTCTTGACTTTGCCGGAAAACGGGGAGCAGATGTAGACCAGCGGACGATAACGAGCAGCCTTTTCTTCCCTTTCGATTCTTCTGAGAGCTTCACAGGCTGTCGGGTCAGCATAGCCCTCACGGTTGTACTTGTTTGCCATTGATGATTACCTCCAAATCTTGTCTGAGCCGTCTGACGGAAAAATTAAAATCTGTCCGCAGACGGAGGACACTTTTTATTTCATCCAATACGGTTTGTATTGGTTAAATGTACTTAGCCGACATTTCACGCAGAATAGCGGTAAAGATTTCTTTCAGTTTTTTGTCATCTTCGATAATATCCAGCTTGGTGACATTTTTGACTGCTGTTCTGGTTGAGCCGTTCTGCTCCATACGCTTTCTGCGGTTGCGGAGACGGGCTTCGAGGTTAGCTCCTGCACGGTCTTCCAGCAAAGCATAAATCTGTTCGTAGAGTTCCTGCATCATGCTGTAATCTCCGGCAATCATCATAGAGAGCTTTCCAACAGCCACACGGACATCTTTTTTCCAGTTTT
>DGHF01000102.1 GCA_002392545.1 Ruminococcus sp. UBA3855 | reverse complement strand
ATGTTGAACCTGAACCAGAACCAGAGCCAAAGCCCTCTAAGACTACAATTTATATTGCAGGTGATTCCACTGTACAAACTTACCGTGCAAGCTATGCACCACAACAGGGCTGGGGCTATTACCTTGGGAATTATTTCACTGATAACATTGTTGTTTCGAATCAGGCGATTGCAGGCAGAAGCTCGAAGAGTTTCTATGATAATGGCAGACTTGACACCATCCTGAATACCATCCAGAAGGGTGACTATTTAATGGTGCAGTTCGCTATCAATGATTCTGCTGC
Source organism: Ruminococcus sp. UBA3855 (assembly GCA_002392545.1). GTDB lineage: Bacteria > Bacillota > Clostridia > Oscillospirales > Ruminococcaceae > UBA3855. Next base: position 10,564 of record DGHF01000102.1, on the reverse strand, counting down.
TTCCAATGCGGAACGTTATGCCCCTGTATGCGGAAACGTCAACAACCCCACAGAAGGCTCTTATGAATATTATATGTCTAAATACATTGACGGCGCACTCGAAAAAGGTGCAACTCCGATTCTTGTCACAACTGTTATCGGCTTAAAGGCTTACAGCAACGGACAATTCGTCAACAGCTATACCAATTACTGTGATGCCTGCAAGAGCCTTGCCAGCAAATATAATATTCCTTGCATTGACCTCAATACCCTCATGGTTAATCATTATAATAGTATCGGATATGATGCCGCCTACAAGTATCATCTGATTGGAGCTGTTGAGGGTTCTACTGATATGACTCACTTCACTGAAACTGGTGCAAATGCTGTTGCCGGACTGGTCGCTAATGCAGTGAAGAATCTCAATATTCCGCTTTCTTCAGAAGTAAAATAATCTCTCTTCTATGACAGAATGCCGTGTCTTGTACATGGCATTCTTTTTGTTTGCAATTCTCCTGAAAATCAGTTATTTTGTAAATTTTTTGTAAATTCAATATGAACGGACAACCATATGTCTGGTATCATGAGTATAATAGAAACTGGATTTTGAATCTAATTTTTAACAAAGGAGACTTGATTCTATGGAAGAAAAGAAGAAGGTCAGCAAGCTGAAAGCAATCATCTGTTTCATTATCAATTTGATAACAGGCTTTTTCTTGTATGATGAAGGCTCAATGATTGTGTATATTTATCAGGAGCTGGAAACAATTGACGAAGAGAGTGTCAAAATTTTTCTGATTGCAGCAGTTATCAGCATTATTAACGGAATTGTTGCGGCAAAGGAATTGAAAAAGGGGCACGACCCTGACAAAATGTCATTTGCAAAATATCTTATTAGATGCCCATTTTTCCTGAATGGATTTTTCGTTTGGATGTTATTTGTTTCTGTCATGATTCCGTTTTTCCTTGTTCTTGCCATTGCCTTGGTGATATTGGTTTTGATTTGGGTTCTTGGCGACCAGCTTCCCAGTAAGAAAAAAGGGAGTGGAGGCTCACAGCAGAATACAATCCGTCATAAGTGCGCCTATTGTGGACGTGAATTTTCCGAAAATATGATGGTATTCGATGGTGATATTGGAAGATATTCTTGCCGTGAATGCCAGCGTAAAATTCTCAATGGTGAAATGTGAGATATTTAGAGATTAGTTTCTTCTTGTTTGGTACATACATTACCAGAAAAACCAGCCCGAAAAGGCTGGTTTCTCTGGTGATGTTGTATTGATGTAATTAGTTATTGCTAACTCATGACGGTGAGTTGTTCCATTGAAATGCCGTCATGCCAGTTCTTCATGTAACGGTCAGTGCAGGAGCGATATTCCTCAAATTTCCGCTCTGCTTCCTCTACATCTCCGTATACTTTCCAGTAACCCACGCACTTGCAATCTTTTGAATGGTGCTCTATGAAGCCTTTCACGTCTTCCGGAGGATAACCCAAAAACAACCCGATTTCATGTGGAAAATCATTCTGTGTGCGCAGTTTTTTCATCAGCTTGGCAATGCAGAGACTGCAATTGTGGCACGGATAACCGCTTTTCTGCAAAATTGCTTTGCACTGGCTTCCTTGAAAATCCTGCTCCAACCGGACAGGGCGATATACATATATTAAAGCCCTGTGACCGGAATATTTCAGAGGGATGACCCTCAGCCCCTTTTTGTGCAGGATGCTGTTCCATGCACGGATATTTCCATTTAATTCCTCTCTGGTTGAAAATGTCCCGCTGAACATACTCCCTGTTTTCAGGTTGGCAAGTGTGGGGGAACAATGCCGGATAATTGCTTCCTCTGACATATCAGCTAATGTGCTCTTCCAGAATGTTCCGGAGCGCAGAGGCGGAGCTGGTGTGTGAGCGGATAACTGTGGTTTTGCCCGATTTGGTCGAATTCAGAGCTAATTTTATCATTTTATGTGAAGCTGTTCCGGTGAACAGTACCAATAAATCCGGAGAACCAATTTTATCTTTCAAGCCGTCGTGCATCTGTGTGAATACCTTTGCACGACATTTGTATGATTTGCAGATATCTTTATATTGACGGGTCATGCAGTCATTACCGCCTACTATGACAATACTCATAATTTAAAATCCTTTCTGGTAATTTGTTTCATTCTGTACTTTCAGTATACCAGAAAAAGGCGGTTCGCTCTACTCCAAAATGTATAAAAAAAGCTCCATTCAGACACACTCTATATTTTCAAAATCAATCACGAAATATAGGAAAAATCAATCAATTATACTGGATTTTCTGCTTCAAATGTATTTTTTCTTTCCATTCGGACACTTTCAATCGGGAGATTTTTATTATTCCGGAAGTCTCTGGGAGAAACACCCATCACGCACCGGAACGCCTTGGAAAATTTACTGCCGTTGTCATAACCGCATTCTCCGGCAATGTCCAAAATTGTCCGGTCGGTATCCTGCAATAATCGGGCAGCGGATAACATTTTCTGGGTTCTGACATAGGAATACAGCGAATTTCCGTAGACGTTGCGGAATGACTTTTTCAACTGCGTGGGCGATACCTGAAACTGGACTGCCAGTTGCTCAATGGTGAAATGTTCACTCATGTGGGCGCAGACATACGAACAGACTGCCTTTGCAAGCCGAACCTGTGACGGCGGACAGCTGTGTTGAACGGTCTGAGAAATTTCCGTGTTCAGTCCGCTGAGAAATAACAACAGCTCCAGTACCTTTACTTTCATGTACCCCATCCGGATGCTTTCCGGCACGGTGTAAAGCTCGGAAAAAATATGCTCTAAACTCTCCGTGGAACGAATGATGAAACATTCCGCATTGTGACAGAATTTTTCCATCAGGGCTGTAGGTCTTACATTCACGTCATCCAGAAAACAGGACAGGCATTCCGGTGCGGTGCTTGGGTCAATGATAATGGATATTCCATGATAATGGCTCGTCGGATAATACGCTTCTATGCCGTTTTCGTTGCTCCTGCTTACTGACAAATCACCAGACGAAAGATAATAGTACTGCCTGCCTATCCGGTGTTCATACCGCCCTTCCCGACAGTGATTGATTTCTAACAGGTTTTGCTTCTCCGATGAGGGGTATTCATAATGCAACATATGCACATCTCTGTAAATTAAATGAATCCCCTGAAAGACTTTGTATTCTGTCATTTCCATTGTGCCTGTGTCGTTTTCGGCAAGATACATGATTTCATTCTCACTTTCTGACAAAATGCGGACAGGTTCTTTTAATTTCTGAATTGGTTTCATCAGTATATACTCCTTTCTACAGGTTTGCGATAGCTAACTAATATTATACTCCATCCGGACAAATTTGTCAAGTGTTATGAAAAAAGTATTGATATATCACAAATTTTTATCGGAGGTATTACTATGAAGAAACTCAGGGGCAGATTTACAATTGGAAAAAAGATGTACTTGTTTATATGTCTCATCCTTCTTACGGCAGTAATCGGTACAGCTGTTATTTCCTACAGCATAAGTGCCAGTCAGATTGACCGCTTTTACAAATCCACCACACTCAGCACTGCGGAAAATTTTGCCTCTATGCTCGACAGTAATTTTCTTGCTGTATTGCGTGAGGAAGTATCCACTGATACATATCAGAAAGTTCTCAGTCAGGCTGAGGAGGAAACGAATGACGAGCTCATTCGTGACTATGAAACGGCTGGCGTAATACAGCTTGACATTCGCAGCAATGACGAAATACAAGATATTTATCAGGAAATTCATACCATGCAGACGAATATTATCGACTATTTGAACAGCTTGTCTGTTCTCCAGAAGGATAAGGAACAGGCAGAGCTGGATATTCGTGAAAGAGATATGCAGATTGGAAAAATTAGTCAGGAAGCATACCGTGATGCTTTGACTGGTGTCGGCAGCAAGGCGGCATATGTCCAAAAGCTGGAGGAACTGAACGCTGCTGTTACTGAGGGAACTGTAGAATTTGCAATCGTAATGGTAGATATGAACAATCTGAAAAAGGTAAATGATGAGCATGGTCACAAAAACGGCGACTTCTATATCAAGGGCTGTTGCCATTTAATCTGCGAGACTTTCAAGCATTCCCCAGTGTTTCGGATTGGTGGGGACGAGTTTGTAGCCATTCTGCAAGGCAGTGACTATACTCATCGCAAAGAGTATGTGGAAAAACTCCGTAAAGCCTATACAGAAGCTTTTGAAAACACAGAGCAAGAACCATGGCAGCGATATTCGGCTTCTGTTGGTACTGCGGATTACGCATCGGACGACAGCACCATTGAACTGGTATTCAAGCGTGCAGACCGTGCAATGTATGAGGATAAAAAAGCATTTCACATGAAGTATGGAAGTTATCGATAAATCTTGTATAAATTTATGGCAAAAGAATATCGCAGCCAAGTCGCTGTTTGACTGCGATTTAAAAGATAGACAGTGATACAAATGCCCCAGATGGTAAATCTCATCAGGGGCATTATTTTTTTATCAGCTCGCAAGCCTCTTACAGTAAGCGATAAACTCTATATCAGGGATTGGTTTTGAGAAGTAGTATCCTTGTATCAGATTGCCACCGAATGACGTGATAATATCAAGCTGTTCTTTAGTCTCTACACCCTCCTGCAATACTTGCAGCTTGATGGCTTTGAGCTGATTGACCGTAATCATCAGGAATTCCAAACCTTCTTTGCTTGTTGCCTTCCAAAGCAGGGATTTGTCGATTTTCACAGTCCTGTAGTTGTTGGACATCAGGTTGGCGAGATTAGAATAGCCTGTTCCATAGTCATCCATGGAGAATGTGAAACCGAAATCTTTCAGTTGTTTCAATGTCTCCTCGAAAATACCGTTCCGGAACACATCCACTGTTTCCGTCAGTTCCAGATTAATGAATGAGACAGGAACATTGTATTTCTGTAGTATATCCGCAAATTTCTGTACGATGTTTGCATCACCAAGCTGATAAGGTGAAACATTCAGTTCAATCCACTTAATGCCATACTGTTCAGGATGACACCTCGCACAAAACTCACAAACTTTCTCCAGAACAATCTCACCAAGTTCTGAGATTAGCCCATATTCTTCTGCTGCGCTGATAAACTCATCCGGCGGAATGAATCCCAGTTCAGGGTCATCCATTCTGACAAGTGCTTCAGCAGAAACAACTGCATTTGTATCTACTGACCAGATAGGCTGATAGTATACGAGGAACGACCTGTTCTCACAGGCACGACGCACGGCATTAAGCATTCTGGTGCGCTTACGGAGAATATCTACATCCTTGTGGTCACGCAGAATCATATTGGAATCAACAAAATTCAGATTTCTGCCACGGTGGAAAATAGAATCCAGTGTCACACTCTCTGCATCCTCCGGAAGATGAATCACAGTTACCAGTGCATTGAAGTAGACCTTTTTCTCGCCAACTGACCAGCTTTGATTAAACAGTGCTTCCAGTGCTATCATAAAGTCATTCTCAATGATGTTATAACTCTTTACGTTGCTTCTCTCCAACATAACGGCATACTTTTCCGTTGTATAGGCGTATATATTGTTATGTCCTACCAGTTTGGAGATTTTTTCGCAGACACTGCGGAATGCTACGGTCTTTTCTTCAGATGAAAGGGTACTGAGAAGCTGTTCTGTGTTCACAAGTGAAACAGCAATCAGTGTCATTTCACTTTTTAAATCACAAGCTGTTTTGTAGAATTCGAGAAATTCCTTCCGCTTGTAAATGTTCAGGTCAGGGTCAACTTCCAGACTGGCATTTTCAAAGACGATAGCCATCAATGTGAGCATAATAGCTTCTGTAAAGAGCTGAATCTGTAACTGACGGAACACCATCTGCACGACAATACCAGCAACGACAAGTCCCAGACCAGACAGCAGATAAATAATCTTCTGCTTTTGCATAAACATTGCATTCCGGACAAGTGCATAAACTGTCTGTACAAGATAGACAGCGGACAGCAGATGCATCAGAAGAATTGCCTTTCCACGGATGTAAGTACAGTCAATATCATAATAGAACAGGAAGTGCAGGAAAAGGTTTAGCACAATCAGGAACGCAGAGAGGACTGCGGGGACACTGTACAGCAGATAATACTTTTTGTGCCAGTTCATGAGATATCCGCTGATACACTGAACGTATAACCCGAAAATGCACATTGTCAGCACGTTAACAAGAAAGTATAAATTGATAGAAATATTTGCTGCAAGTGGATTGTTTTCCTGAGCGAAAGAACCTGCTAAAATATTGCTGAGACTTCCAGCAAGAACAAAGCCACAGAGAACTGCATACAGCGTATGCTTGAAGTGGCGTATGCGTTTTGACATTACAAAATAGAAGATGCAGCAGACACAAAGCATCACAGCAGCAACATCGTAGGAATTATTATATGTCATATTCATCATCTCCTTGTTCATGGGTGGTGCAGCATTCACCCATTCCACGATTTTATATGCAATACAGCATATCTATACATTCATATTATACACTACACCGTCGGAAATGTCAATAGATAGAATGTTAAAAAGCATGACTTCTACATAAAAAAAAACTAATTTTTGTACAAAATGACATAAAAGTAATGATTGTGTTTATGGTAAAATAAAAGTGCATAGAAAGAGCGTTAAGAGTGCATAAGCCTATTCTGTGCAAATGTCAGACCTGCTTCTGTGAGTGGGGCACTGATAATATGCAACGGCTTTTCGTATTGTTTCATTTTCGTTTTACCATGTTACAGCGAAATTTAATCTATACCGGAATCACCGGAGCGAAGAAAATGCTTGTTCTTGTTGATACAAAAAAGCCGTTGCCTATGCTGTAAAACATATCACAGTCACAAAGCGAAACACAAGATTGAAAAAACGCTTGAAAAATGCCTGATTTTGTGGTATAATGAAAGATGAAATGTAGAAACACAGGCGGAACAGTATGCACCACGTGACTGTTAATATCATGCAAAAAACAGATGCAATCCAGAACTTAATGATATTTTACTGATTAAGGAGGGGGCAACCACAGGTATTGTTACTGTCAACAATGTTTCTAAACCATTTTCAATGTTGCCAAGTGTTGCGCTGGTAAAACAATTCGTGCGCAAATGACAAGAACAGGCATTACACAAATAATTTTGCGACAAATTGAACGGTTGATTATTCCCCCCCACCTCTCACCGAACAAAAGCGCATTATATTTATGTCCCTATATGATATTGGACATAGAAACGTCGAATCGCTATAACAACCGCATGAGTGCGATTGGTGAGATATGGATAAAAATTCAAACATTTCACAAAAAGGAGCAATACCTATGAAAAAAAGAAAGAGAATTGCTGTATTTGTAGGACAATCAGATGAAGCCTATCAAAGCCGTTTTATCAGCGGATTTTTGAAAAAAAGCTTTGCAGCAGATTATGATGTCTGTATTTTCTCTATGTACCGCAAATATCAGGACACAGCTGAACACGAAGAAGGAGAGTCAAACATTTTTTCCTTGATGAATCCTGCCAAATTCGATGGTGTCGTCATTTTAAAGGACAGTATCCAGACAGAAAATGCAGCTCAGGAGTTGGAAAAACATCTCAAAAACTCTTTTATGTACCCGATTATTGTAATTGAGAAAGAAAGCGAGCTGTTCCCAAGTATCTGTACAGACTGTTACTTTGCTGAGTATCAGCTGATTTCTCACCTGATTGAACAGCACGGATGCCGGAATATCGTGTTTATCGGCGGCAAGAAACGACATAAGCACTCTAAGGAGCGTGTACAGGCTTACTGTGATGCGATGCGCAATCATGCGCTCCCCCTTGCGGAAGATGATGTTCTGTATGGTGATTTTTGGTATGAGAGCGGTGAACTGTGTGCAGAACAGATTCTTTCTCGTCGTTCTTCCTTGCCAGATGCTGTGGCATGTGCTAATGACCAGATGGCAATTGGTGTATGCAAGGCGTTTGCTGCACACGGGCTTCGTATTCCAGAAGATATCATAGTCGTTGGATATGATTCGACTTTTGAAGGACAGACTAGTCCTCGCTCTTTGACTTCGGCAGCGATTCCTGCGGAGGAATTTGGAGAATATGCTTTCCGCTTCCTGCAAGACCAGATGAAAGGCAAAGCCCCAGACAGCTTTAAAATCAAGCCTCATCTGTTGTTTGGAGAAAGCTGTGGCTGCTGTGAAACAAATATGCCTCAATACAAAATCAAGCGTGAAAATTGGGGAACTGAAATCTCTGAGGGAGATTACGATTCCGTATATAATATGATGGATGACACACTTGTAACACAATCCACGCTGGCAGACTTTCTGAACATTGTATATGCCCATATCTATCAGCTGCATGATATACAGGAGTTTCATCTTTGTATCGGCAGTGACTGGCAGCACATTGATTCTGCTACCCATCTTCCAAATAATGGCTATCCAAACCAGATGTTCCATGCAATCCGATATTCCAAGGACAGGAAAAACAACAATTCACAAGCAAATGAACTGTTTTTTTCAGCAGATATGCTCCCTGAATTGTATGAAGAGCGTGAAACGCCATGCGCTTATTTCTTCACACCAGTGTTTTTTGAGAATGAGTGCTTTGGCTATGCTGCTGTCAGTTATGGGAATGTTCCTCGAAGTTACAGTAATACTTTCAGGCACTGGATTAGCTCTGTTTGCCGTGGCTTTGAGATGCTCCGCCGTAATCAAATTATGGTGCAAATGCAGGAACATTTGGAGCGTATCAGGAATAACAAGTTTGAGATTGCTGAACATTCTTACGAGGCTCTCAACGAAAAGGAACGTGAAGAGTATCGGCTTGTTACACAGATTTTAGATGAGAATCTGCTGACTTACCATTTCCAGCCTATTGTCAGGGCGACAGATGGCAGTATCTATGCTTATGAAGCACTTATGCGCTCAAATACCCTTAAGCGTATTTCTCCGCTGTCGATTATTAAGTACGCTGCTATGCAAGGTCGGCTTTCTGATGTGGAACGTGCCACTTTTCTGAATGTAATGCGCATTCTGCATGAGCAACATGAGTCTTTTGGCAATGCAAGAGTTTTCATCAACAGCATCCCCGGTGTCAGCATCCGAGCGACAGATTCAGCAGTGTTGGATTCCTATTTTAAGCAATATGCGAGACAGATTGTTGTGGAACTTACTGAGGAAGCTGAACTGCGTGACGATGACCTCGAACGGCTGAAAACTTATTTCAACAGACTTCAAATTGATATTGCTGTTGATGATTATGGAACAGGCTATTCCAATGTCAGCAATCTGCTTCGGTATATGCCGAACTGCGTCAAAATTGACCGTTCACTTCTCAGCGGTATCCAGAATCAAATGCAAAAACAGCATTTTGTTCGTGAAATCATTGATTTCTGCCACGACAATCATATCATGGCTTTGGCGGAGGGCGTGGAAACTCCTGAGGAATTGCAAACCGTCATCCATCTCGGAGCGGATTTGATTCAAGGCTATTACACTGCAAGACCTCAGGCTGAAATTGTCCGTCAGATTCCTGAAAAATGTCGGAATGAAATTCGTCAATATGCGCAGGAACGTATGGACGGTCATAATAAACGGCTTTACATCGCTGGTAAGACAGACCGTATTCAACTCTCCAGACTTATGCGTGACGGCATTACTGATATCATTGTTGGGCAGGAAGATATGGTCTATAAAGATATTACTGTGATTGGCTCTCCTCAGATGAAAACTGATATTCATATGCGAATCGAAGCAAGCTACAGCGGTCGCATTACATTAGAAGATGTATATTTTTCCAATATTAAAAATCGTCCTTGTATTGAACTGGGTGAACAATCAGATGTCACACTTGTTTTGTGTGGTGTAAATACTTTATCAGGCGCAGGAATTCAAGTTCCTGAATCTGCTCGGTTATGCATTGAGGGGAATGGTGCACTGAATTTTGATTTAAATGCAGCGGAATTCTATGGTATTGGCAATTCTCACACAAGTCGTCATGGAAAGTTAGTCTTTGAACAGGACGGTCCTATCAATATTAACAGCCGTGGTAAAAAAGGCATTTGTATCGGTTCAGGTCTTGGCGGAGAGATTCATATCAACCGAGGGGAATTCAATCTGAATAACAATAATGAAACTTGTGTCGGTATTGGTGCGCTGACAGGTGATGTTTCTCTCTCTTTGATGAACTGCCACATTGAATCTGATTGCTCCGTCACAAAAGGTATACTCGTTGGCTCTTTAGAGGGGAATGCTGACATAGCCATGAAAAGCAGTGCTGTGAATCATTATGCTTCTGGAAAATATCTTTCCTGTTTTGGCACTCTTCGTGGAGGAAAATGTGCTGTCAAGCTTTCAGAATGTAGCGTTACCATCAATCAGCGTGCTGACCAGTCAACCTGTCTTGGTTCACTCTACGGGGCTTCGGATATTTGCATCAGCGATATCACTTTGAAGCTTATCAATTCTGGTCAGGAAGCACTTTCTTTTGGCGGATATTCTGCCAATACTGCCGTTGATATTGAAAATTCAGACGTTCATGTCAATATTAGCACGACTCTCGGCAAAGATACCTTTGCACC
>DGHF01000151.1:887-3778 GCA_002392545.1 Ruminococcus sp. UBA3855 | reverse complement strand
GTTCAAATTCTGAACTGTAGCCAATACCACGGGAAAAGTAAATTGAACCTCTGATTCTTGAAAAATGGTTCATGAAGTCCGTAAAATCATGAACCTGCGATACAAAATACATGATTTTTCACCATCTTTCTATAATTTAAATAAATCCATCGGGTCAGCAAAACCTAAATGTTTTGCTTTGTAATCCATCAGATAAAGCTGTGCATCAAATAAATTGGTATCCTGCGCACAGGCGATTGCATAGCCAATCAACAAATCAATATTTTCTGATGTGATATATCCTGTTTTCTCTGCGAACCTCTCTAAATGAAACACGTCATTGTCACGGATAAATTCGCATACAAATTCATTGATATTTTTCAGAATATAATTTCCGGATTCTCTGTCACCCGTATCAAGCCAATAATCCAAAATACAGGCATATTTCATTTTCGGGTCAACTCTTGTGAGATAGTCGTCATCATCAATTTTTTTCCGAATCAGCATCATCAAACCACGGTCAAAATCTTTCGGATACAATGTTTTTTCAAGATTCCATGTGAATACTTTTCCATTTTTGTGAATAAGCCGGATTTCTTTCAAACTCCTGCAATCATTGAAGGCATTTCCGCCGATTCTCTCAACAGTTGCCGGAATGACAATGCTTTTGATTCTTCTGCAATAGAAAAAAGCCATCTGTTTGATTTCCCTGATACCCTCCGGAATGATGACAGTTTCATCAGAACCATTATATTTGAACAAAATCCCATTCCCCAGAATGACAAATTCATCCCGACAATTGTCAAGAAATGGCGTTCCATGAAAGGCATTCTCTCCAATTTCCTGCACAGTCTTTGGAATGTCAACATATTCCAAATGGTTGCAGTTCCAGAATGCTTCATCCTTGATTTCGGTTGTACCCTCTGGAAGATAGACCTTTTTCAAGTTCTGGCATTTTTTGAACATTCCTGACGGAATGACAGTCATTGTTTCGGGAACGGAAAATATTTCATTGGGGTGTCTGGCTGGATAAACGACAATTTTTCGGGATTTTTTGTGCATCAATATCCCGTCTTCCTCATAATAACATTCATTCTCTGGTGAAACGGTAATCCGTTGCAGATTTTTACAGCCGTTAAATGCATCATCAGAAACCGACTCCACAGACGCAGGAATGAAAATTTCCGTCAGACTTTCACAATTCATAAAAGCAAAAGGACTGATTCTTTCCAAATTTTGAGGAAGTATCACTTTTTTCAGGCTGATGCAGTTATGAAATGCACGGTAATTGATACCTTTCACAGTTTCCGGAATGACGACTTCTTTCAGATTTTTGCAGTCTCGCATACTTGCATGAGAAATACGATACATTCCCGTTGGAAGAACAATTTTTTCCAGATTGGGCAAATATTTTAAAATCTCCTCTGAAATGTGAAGAACTCCTTCAGGAAGAATCAGCGTTTTCACGTCTTTGTCTCCTGTGTATTCTTTCAGCACTCCATCTTTATTGATGACAAAATCACTCATATTTCCCCCCCTTTACAATTTAAATAAATCTTTCGGGTCAGCAAAGCCGAAATGTTCCTTTTTGTAATTTATCAAGTAAATCTGCATTTCCAGCGAACCGCCTTTCTGAGCGCAGTCAATTGCATAATTGATAAGTTCATCAATATTTTTACAAGTGATACCATTTGTTTCATTGACTAATTTTTCAAAATGTGGCATATCTCTCAATTCAATACAAACCTCTGCAAAAATGATAAATTTCCGGTGAATTTGCTTCAATACTTCCGAGTCACACATATCAATAGCATAGTCTATCATACATAAAATCCAAATTTTTGGTATACGTTCATAAGACAATGTGAAATCATGGCGCATAATCATTTCCAGACATTCCACAAATCTATCACGGCAGGAAAAACCAGATACATCCCATGAAAAAATTCTTCCGTCTTCCAATTTCAGATGAATTGTTTTCAAATTCACACAATTATTGAAAATATTTCTGTTGATGAATCTCATAGAATGGGGAATGGTAACGCTTTTGATTTCCTGATGATAGAAAAACACAGTTCCCTTGATTTCTTTCACGCCGTCCGGAATGATGACATTTTCATCTGTTCCGTTGTACCGCAGAAGAATACCATCTCCGGCAATGACGAATTTTTCCGGATTCTCCATCAGCCAACGTGTACAGAAAAATGCATCATCTCCAATCTGAACGGTATCGGGAATTTTTATCCATCTCAAATTCCGGCAATTGATGAAAGCCCCTTCTTTGATTTTCTCCACACTTTCCGGAATCACCACAGAAACCAGATTTTGTGCCTCTCTGAAAGCCTGCCTTTCGATTTGAGTCACACCTTCCGGAATATGATATTCATTCGCCTTCCGAGCAGGCGGATACCACAATAATTTTCTTTCACCCTGAAATCTGTCATCATATAAGACACCGTCATCATCATGAAAATTTTTATTTTCTGGCGAAACTGTAATCCTCTCTAAACTACTGCAATGAGAAAAAACGTCATGTCCAAAAGTTTTCAAGGTTGCCGGAAGAAAAATTTCTTTCAGATTTTTACAGTCTGAAAAAGCCCTATATTCAATTTCTTGCAGTCTGTCGGGAAGTATGACTTTCTGCAATTTTGTATAATCCTTAAAAGCACAGGATGGAATGACTTGAACCCATTCCGGAATATGAATCACTGTTGCATTCTTGTCAGGTACAAAATCCATGCATTTCCCCTCCTTTTCGTCTCCAATATTCATTGTAACACAAATGATATATTTTGTCAATTATCAAAATTGCAAGCAATCAAGGCATTTTCAAAAAAATTCAAATTTTTTGAAAAAATTTTGAAAAAACACTTGACAAACGATTGCAGTTGTGCTATAATAGAATAGTCGTC
>DGHF01000151.1:0-706 GCA_002392545.1 Ruminococcus sp. UBA3855 | reverse complement strand
GGTTAGAGCGCCGCCCTGTCACGGCGGAGGTCGTGAGTTCGAGCCTCATCTGGGTCGTTAAGAAGCGGATTTAGCTCATCTGGTAGAGCGCCACCTTGCCAAGGTGGAGGTAGCGAGTTCGAGCCTCGTAATCCGCTCCAATTTTATACCAGTCCGGTTAGTGGGCTGATATGGCGCTATAGCCAAGTGGTAAGGCAATGGTCTGCAACACCGTGAGCGCCGGTTCAAATCCGGCTGGCGCCTCCATACAACAAGAAGCTCCGATAATATCGGGGCTTTTTTGTCGTATATCCGGCTGGGAAAATCAAGGGAAATTGTTCACAAAAAGTTTACAATTTCAACCGCAAATTTTCCATGCTGATACGTTATAGTAAGTGAAAGGGTATTGATGCCCTACTGATAAAGGAGGTTTTTACCATGAAAAAAGCAAAAAAATTGATTTCTGCATTGCTGGGCTTGTGCCTGACAGTATCAGCATTTTCTGCAATGCCTGTTAATGCCAAAATTGACCCTTTGCAGGGTGATGTTGACGGAAATGGCAAATTCAGCCTTGTGGATGTTGTCGCTGTCAATCGCTGGTTGCACAATTCAAGCGATTTCCATGACTGGCGGTATGAAGCTTACCAGTGGAAAACAGCCGATTTGAACGGTGACGGAATTGTGAACGTCATTGACCTTGCTTTGATGAAACGCAGTTTAATTGAAA
>DGHF01000205.1 GCA_002392545.1 Ruminococcus sp. UBA3855 | reverse complement strand
AAATCATGTATAATTTATGAAGAAAACGTTTAAGAAAGTTCGTGAAAAATTTACATTTAACAAAGGGGGATTTTATTATGAGAATGAAAAAAATAATTGCTGGTCTTTCAGCAATTCTTTGCAGTGCAAGCGTGCTCGCATCTTTTCCGGCAGTCAATGCCAAGGCTGTGGAAAGTGTCACCAATGATTTCGAAGTTACCTATGACGGCTGGCACGGCAACGCTGACAACGTGCAGATGCTTGCTGAAAATGGAAAGGGCTACGAAAATTCCAGAGGTATGACCGTATCTGGAAGAATTGCTTCCACAGACGGCGCAGCATCCTCCAAGGGCTTCTATCTGATTGGCGGTGTCGATTATACCTATTCCGTTAAAGTTCACAGCAGTACAGCCGAAACATTCCATGTTTCTGTACTGACCATTGACGAAAAGACCGGAGAAAAGACCGTCAAGGAAATCGCTTCCAAGAAAGTCAATGCTGGTGAATGGACTGAAATTTCTGCTAATTATACCGCTCCCAAAAATTCCTATGAATTTGAAATCACCATCACAACAGACAGTACCAATGATTTCAGTTTTGACGAGGTTCATGTTTCTTCCAAGAAAGCGGTTAATGTTGCAAAGGCAGCCACTGCGGAAAGAGGCTTGAAGGATGAATTTGCTCCCTATTTCCGTGTAGGTAACATTCTTAATGGCGGTACAGTTCAGAATTCTGCTATTACTGCGAATATCATCAAGGACTGCAATTCCGTGGAATGCGAAAATGAAACCAAACCGGATGCAACTCTTGTCAAGAGTCAATGCAACGGTACAAACATCGGCGTTTCTTTGAATTCTTGCGCAGCTATCATGGATTTCTGCGTCAAGAACAATATCGGCATGAGAGGGCATACTCTGGTATGGCATTCTCAAACTCCGGTATGGTTCTTCAAGGAAGGCTTCAACGACTACGGCGCATGGGTGGACAAAAACACGATGGATGCTCGTATGGAAAGCTACATCAAAAATATGTTCAATGCCATTAAGACACAATATCCCACACTTGACCTCTACGCCTATGACGTTTGCAATGAATGCGTTTCTGACAGTCAGGAGCGTACCGCCAATAACGGCGGTGCAAGAGAACCAGGGGATAACAATGCTCCCAATCAGGGCGGTAAGTCTGCATGGGTTCAGGTATACGGTGACAACAGTTTCGTAGAAAAGGCTTTCACCTATGCAAGAAAGTACGCTCCGGAAGGATGCGCACTCTATTACAATGATTATAACGAATATTGGGATCATAAACGTGATTGCATCTACAATATGTGTAAATCCCTCTATCAGAAAGGCTTGTTGGATGGTGTAGGAATGCAGTCTCATGTACCGGCGAATGCAACAGGATTTGCAGGAACTGACTCTTACATTGAGGCAATGCAGAAATATCTTTCCATCGGTTGTGATGTGCAGATTACAGAGTTGGATATTTCTGTTGAAAATGGCAAGTATTCCTACACTGACCAAGCCAACAAGTATAAGGCAATTTTCCAAGCTGCTATGGATTGGAATAAAAACCCGAAGAGTAACGGACGTGTAACGGCTGTCTGCATCTGGGGACCTAATGATGCCAATTCGTGGCTGAAAGAAGGCAGTAACGCTCTTCTCTATGATAAGAACAACCAGCCCAAGGAAGCTTACAATACACTCATCTCCATGATTCCTGCTAGTGAGTGGGGCGACGGTACATCTGAACATGGTGACGGAGAGGTCGTTGTAACTCCTGTTGAGCCGAACAAATACGGCTGGTATTTCCAGCACGGTTTCGAGGGTGATACCTGCGAATGGCAGGGAAGAGGTTCTGCTACTATCATGACATCCGGCAGAACTGCTTATGTTGGTAATGAAGCTCTCCTCGTTCAGAACAGAGAAGCCGCTTGGAATGGTGCATATTATACCTTGAATCCCCGTGCATTTGAACAGGGGAAGGAATATAGTTTCTCTGCAAATGTAACCTATTTCGACGGCGACCCGACAGATATTTTCTATCTGAAATTACAGTATCAGGATGCATCCGGAAAGACACAATATTCCACCGTTGCAGAAGCTACCTGCAAGCAGGGCAAATGGATTCAGCTCGCCAATGCCAATTATCAGATTCCGGCAGATGCTACCAACATGCAGTTATATGTTGAAACTGCGAATTCTACCCATAATTTCTACATTGACGAGGTCATTGGAGCTGTCGGCGGTACTGGAATTCTTGGCGCAAAGGATGACGAAGAAGAGCCTACTACTCCCGTTGTCAATCCTCCGGCAGGAAATACCACTCGTGGAGATTTGAACGGTGACGGCGTTGTGAATGTTATCGATTTCGCATTGATGAGACAGGGACTTATCAGCGGTTTCAAGAGTGACGCTGCAAGACAGGCGGCTGATGTTGACCAGAATGGTATTGTTGATGTAACTGACCTCATTCTTGCAACGAGATACATTCACAAGCAGATTAACAATTTCCCTGTCGCTGAAAAAGTCGTTCCCTCTGTAGACGTTTCCAAGATGCAGCAAATCTTTGCAAGTGTCAAGGCAGAAGGCAGTTATAAGGAAAACGGCAACAGCAATGCATTGTATACACAGCGTTTCGGTGCTGACCCCGGTTTCATGGTTTATGGTGACAGATTGTATGTGTTCACTACCAATGATGCTTTTGAATATGACCAGAACGGCAACCTCAAAGAAAACAGCTATGACGTTCAGACAATCAACTGTCATTCCACTGCGGATATGGTGAACTGGACTGACCACGGCGCAATTCCTGTTGCTGGTGCAAACGGCGCAGCAAAATGGGCTTTCTGCTCTTGGGCACCTGATGCATGTTATAAGAAAATCAATGGTAAGGATAAATTCTTTCTTTACTTTGCAAATAGTGGCGGTGGTATCGGTGTACTGACAGCCGACAGCCCCACAGGTCCTTGGACTGACCCGCTCGGTCACGCTCTTATTACTGGAAAGACTGCAAATTGCAGTGATGTTGTCTGGATGTTTGACCCTGCTGTCATGGTTGACGACGACGGCACAGGCTACCTGTACTTTGGCGGTGGTGTTCCAGAGGGGAAGGAGTCTAACCCCGGAACAGGTCGCTGTGTCAAACTTGGGAGTGATATGATTTCTCTCGCTGGCGACCCTGTCAGAATGCAGACACCGTATCTGTTCGAAGATTCCAGCATTCTCAAAATTGGTGATACCTACTATTATTCTTACTGCACCAACTGGAGCACAGGCGGAAATCCCTACGGTTTCCACAATGCCCAGATTGCTTACATGACTTCAAAAAATCCGCTTGGTCCGTTCGAGTACAAAGGGGTAATGTTCAAGAACACTGCGGAAATGGGGCTTGATAAGGGCGGTAACAACCATCATTCACTGGTGAAATTCAAGAATAAGTATTACCTGCTGTATCATACCAGAAACGTAGAATTGCAGATGCTCAGCGAGGGCAAAAATTACCGTTCGCCCAGCGTTGATGAAGCAATTGTTTCCGCAGATGGTAAAATCAGCGTGGCAGGTTCTATGAAGGGCGTTTCTCAGATTGAGACCCTCAATCCTTACACCACGGTACAGGCTGAAACCATGTCCAACCAGTCAAAGGGTGTGCGTGTTTCCGGTCTGGGTGATACCACTGTTACAGGCAAGAAGGGCGACTGGCTCAAGGTTTCCGGTGTAAACTTCTCCAATGGTACAAAGTCCGTTACTGTCAAGGCATCTTCCAACAGCGGCTGCGCAGTGAAAATCTGTGCAGGCAGTACAGACGGCGACGTGATTGGCTACGTTGAAATTCCTGCTGGTGGTATGTCTGAAGTAAGTGCTTCCACACTTTCCAGCATTTCCGGAACAAAGGATGTTTACTTCGTATTCAGCGGAGACTTCACATTTGACAGCTGGAGTTTCTCATAATTCCTTGCAAAATGCAATGGGGGCGGAGAGAATTGTGTAACCCCTGTTGACAACGTTCAATCTTTATGCGCACTCCGTCAAATTACCAAGCGTTTAGCGTATTTCAAACGCTAGCATTCATCTTCATCATATTTCTTATGGTATAGTGGTATAGTGATTTTATGCCGTTCCTTGTAAAAGCAGGGAACGGCACTTTTTTTTTTCAAAAACGAGTAAAATTCTGCATTTTCCGAGTAAACTTCTGAAAAATATGTGTTATGATTTAAAAAAAGGAGTCATTGAAATGATTCTAATAAAAAATGACAGGTAAAGGAGTATAGGAAATGGAAAATCAGAAATTGGCATTTTCGGAGGAATTATTACAGCTTGCAGAGGGCGGAGACCCTCAGGCACAGTATCAGGTAGCAGTTTGTTATCAAAATGGATTAGGTGTAACAAGTAATATGGCAAAAGCAGAAGAATGGTACTTAAAGGCTGCAAATCAAGCCCACACTGATGCACAATACGCACTTTTTCTCTGTTATCTCAACAGTGGAAATAAAGAGGCAGACAAATGGCTTGCAGCAGCAACGGTAAACGGTTCTAAAGATGCCAAAAAACGTTACCTTGCAAGAAGATTTACTGGTTTGATTGGTTCATTGATTCCGCTTGCAATCAATATTTTCTTTTTTATGGGCTTGACTTATTTATCACCAACAAACGGATTTTTAAAATTTGGATTGTTTGTTTTGAAAATTATTTTTAGTGTGAGTGTTTTAAAAGCAGGATTACAAACAATTGGTTATTTACTTTCTTTATTTTCTCCGTCCATTGGATTGTATCTTTCTTCAAAGAAAAAATAAATTTTCTCAGGTTCAAATAATTTGATTGCAAAAAATTACTATGATTGTCAAGAGGTTACTATACTTTTGTGTGTTTTTGTGTTATTATCATAAAAAAGCACGAAAGGGGCTGTTGATATGCTCAACTTGAAGGAAAAAGGATTTTATAAGGGTATCAACCTCGGAGGATGGTTTTCACAGTGCGATTACAGCACAGAGCGTCTGAATGACTTCATTAAAGAATCTGACATTGCAAAAGTTTCCGGCTGGGGTATTGACCATGTGAGAATTCCGGTAGATTACAATATATTGGAACGTGAAGACGGTTTCAAGCGACTGGATGAAGTATTCTCCATCTGTCAGAAGTATCATCTTCATGTAGTGTTGGATTTGCACAAGACAAAGGGATTTTCTTTCGACGACTACGGCGAAGATGAAAAGGGATTTTTCGACAATCCCGACTTTCAGGAAAATTTCTATCAGTTGTGGGAGCGCATTGCACAGCATTACGGCGTACAGCATGAGGAAATTGCTTTCGAACTGCTCAACGAAATCACCGAAAAAAAATATCTCCCTGCATGGAATCGCATTGTGAAAGAATGTATCCGCAGAATTCGTCTGTTTGCTCCTAAAACGCTGATTCTGGTTGGAAGTTACTGGAATAACAGTGCCGAAACTGTCAAGGAGTTAGAAAAGCCCTATGATGAAAATGTGATTTATAATATGCACTGTTATGAGCCTTTGAAATTCACCCATCAGGGCGCATACTGGACAAGTGCAATTCAGCCTGAAAAACGCTATCGTTTCAACGAAAGCAACATCACACCAGAATATTTCGAAGAGCTTTTTTCAACTGCTATCCAAAAGGCAAAAGAAAATCAGACAGCTTTGTATTGCGGTGAATATGGAGTCATTGACATTGTTCCGGCAAAAGATACCCTTGAATGGTTCAAAGTGATTCACAGTGTATTCGAAAAGTACGGTATTGGAAGATGTGCATGGACTTACAAGGACATGGATTTCAGCCTGTCTTCTCCCAGATTGAATTCTGTTCATGATGAAATTGTACAAAATTTATAATACTATAATACCTGCAAAAAACACAGCTCCCGAAAATGAGGGCTGTGTTTTTTGGTTTACTCACTCACGCTGAAATCTGTATCTAATGTACATAAAATTTGATAATCAGGATATAATTTTTTCACTGTTTCAATGACTTGCTTGTGTACGGAATTTCTGTCTTCTGCATCAAAATCAACAATCACGTCAAACTGAATTCGTTTTTCTGCTTCGTCCAGATAAAAGCCATGTATCTGAATGACGTGTGCAATTTCCATGACATTTTGATAAATCTGATTCCGCACTTCGGAAAATTTAGAATTTTCGTCTGTATTGACAGCATAAATTCCCAAAGCCGTGACAATCACATCATGTTCACGATAAACTTTCATTGCAATTTCTCTTTCTAGCTGGTCAAGGCGTTCCATGCTCATGGTGTCGGGTACTTCGATATGTGCGGAGCAGTTCACTCTGTCAGGTCCATAATCATGGAATATCATATCATAAACACCTTTGACCTCCGGAAATTCCATGATACATTGATGAATTGCCTTTGCTGTTTCGTGGCTGATACGTTCGCCGAGAATCTCCGAAATTGTATCTTTCAGCATATCAATTCCGGATTTGATGATAACCCCTGAAATCACAGCTCCAAGCCACGCTTCCAGACTAATGCCCGATAACAGATAAATGATGGATGCTACCAATGTGGAAGCTGAAATAATGGAATCCATTGTGGCATCTGTTCCGGAATTGATAAGGGAATCAGAGTTGACTTTTTCGCCTGTTTTCTTGACAAACTGCCCCAGAACAATTTTCACAACGACGGCAACCGCCACAATCACAAGCGATATTGCAGAATAATCCGGAACTTCTGGCGAAATGATTTTTTTCACCGACTCCGTTAAAGAAACTACTCCGGCATAAAGCACAATGACAGAAATCAGCATTGCACTCAGATATTCAATTCTTCCATGTCCCCAAGGGTGTTTTTTGTCGGGTTGTTTCTGGGCTAATTTTGTTCCGATAATCGTAAACAGGGAAGAGCCTGCATCACTCAAATTGTTCACAGCATCCATTGTGATGGCAATGGAATTCGAAAGAATCCCCACCACGGCTTTGAATCCTGCCAGAAAGACATTGGCAATAATTCCAATAATGCTTGTTCGGACAATGATTTTGTCACGGCTTTCCTCTTGTTCGGTTCTGTTTGTCAATAGCATGGCAATACCTCTGGTACATTGAAATATTATTCTCATTGTACCAGATTTTTACCCCTTTGTCAAGAGACATTCTGTGAACAGATTATTTTTTATTCGCCCTCTCCGGAAAGATTTTTTACGGAATAAGCCAATAATATTCAAAAAGAATCCGGCACAGTTCGGAAACATTGTGCCGGATTCCATATTATGGAGGTCTTACCTGATTAAGGTGCAGGAACTTCGGTCACTGTCAAAGTTGTGGTTTCGGAGCGGACACTCTCAACAGGTGAACCGGATTCTACATGAATGCCAGCAACTGCAAAATAATGATGCTGTCCCTCTGCACGGGCATCCACTTTCGCTTTGCAAGACCATGTTCTATCTCCAGCGGTATCATCGCCGTGTTCGGAGTTGCCGTCATCATACATTTCAGCGACCATTTCGCCAGTATCAGCATTATACAGCTGAATAAAGGGAACATCCGTTTCCTGTAAATTGTCATAGTTGAAATAATTCTCTCTCACATAAAATGAAATGGTACTCCATCCATTTGCAATGCCAATTTCACTATACTGCGGAGTTAATGCAAGCTGATTTGTGAGAACGACTGTATCAGGAACTTCAACGGTGGTGTGAATTTGTGATGTTTGACTGATGAGTTTTTGTTTCATCAAGGCAAGGTCAATGATGTTGACTTTGTTGTCTTTGTTCAAATCGGCATTCTGCCAACAGTCCAGTGAACCAGCCCCGACAAGCCATTTTTTGAGTGCAATCACATCCAACAGGCTGAAATTACCGTCAAGATTGCAGTCACCGAGATTCAGTTCCATGACCTGACTTTCGTCAATTTCCTGAATTGCGCCGTTGGAACTGATTTCATAGGCTTTGACAGTCTGGTCAACGGGAGTGGGGTTTTCTTCCCATGTGCGAACCTGATTAAATTCTGTGCGAACCGTGCCGGAAGTGACAGGCTTATATACATGGAGTTCAGGGTAGCTATTCCCTGGGGGAAGCGGAATCACAGAATCATTGCTAACAGTGGTATTCAATACTTCCTCAATTTTCGCTGTGCCTGTCTGATTCAGGGCGAGGGAATAACCGCCGTCACTAGCCACATATCCGCAGTAAATGATATAGCCGTTCAGGGTTGCCACTTCACCATATTGTCTGTTGAAAGCATAGTATTCATTCATGCAGTCGGGGAGGAAATTCCACCAATCTGTTTCAGTGATGGATTCAGCAAATTCAAAGGAATAGTTGATTGAGGGGTATGCCCTGTCGGTATCGTCGCCCTCCAAAAATGTGACATCATACGTTCCCAATTCGTGCGGAATCAAAACCACAACTTCATAATCCCAATTGACATAAGGGGTAAAACGATAATCGCTAGGAATGCCCAATTCTTCACAAATCTGCTTATAATTAGGGTCATCCTCTGAGGGCATTTCAAAACTGAAAGTTTCGGTGTAAACATCAAACTTTTCATTGACTGAATAAACCGTTGCACCTTCTTCAATGTCAAAAACTACAGGTTCAGCAATCGGCAATTCCGAAACCAAAGAATCATTGATTTTGGTATCATAGTGGTATTTGCCACTGTTATCTTTTTTCTTAATCAAACAAATCATATCATCTTCAATATGGGTATTACCATAAGTATTCTCGAATTTCATGGTCTCCGAAAAGCTTTTCGGAATCCAGTCAGGCATTGAAAATGCCGAAATTGTCTCATAGTGGGTTGCATCGGCGGAAATCGGCAAAGCCTGAAAGGCAAGCAAGACCGCTGAAAACAGGGCAATCATTTTCTTGTTTTTTCTCATTGTAAAAACCTCCTTAATATAATACAGGCTCAGCATCTTCCATGACAAACGTCACAATATTACTGATTCTTGTCTTTTTTCCATTTGCGGAACAGGTCACAAAAATTTGATATGTTCCGGAATAGGGCATATTGAAATCTGATAAACTTTTTTCAGTTGTCTTGAAACCATGTTCCGCAAGGATTTGCTTTCCATTGTACACCAGCACCAGAGACAATTTCGAGGGGTCATAATTTGCATTTTCCTCTCTGGAAATGATTCCATTATCAAGGGTAATTTTCAGGTCTTCCGTGCCGTCATTCAGATAATGATAAGCCGTGTACTCTTCTCTTGACAAAAAGGGGAGCGGTTCGCCGTTTAATGTCACGTCAGCACTGCAATTTTCAAAATTTGCACATCTTGCATTTTCGTAGGATACCATTGCACCGCCGTCCGAATTAGAAGCATTGACAGCCCCCGAAACATGAACATTTGTAAATTTGCAGGTTTTTGACATGGCGTACCCCATAAGGACAGCTCCTCTTGTGCCTGAAATATCGGCATTTTCGATATTGATGTCATGGATATTGGCATAATAGCCTTCGGAAATCATACCGCCGTATCTGCCGGAAACCTTCATATTGCTGATGGTGTGACCGTTGCCGTTGATTTCCCCGTAAAATTTATTGATTTGCGCCCATGTATAGCCGGAAAGGTCAACGTCATCTTCTAAAATGAGCTTGACAGATTTCTTTTCTCCGTCTGTCAAATCGCAAGCGTTGCAATAATAGACAAATCCTGCCAACTGTTCCGCATTCGATACATGAAATTCTTTCCCACAAGACAAAACCCAATCTTTATTGACAAGTTTCATAATATCGCCGGTTTTTCCAGCACGTTCCCAATCGGAAATATAATTAGTGAAATCGCCTTTTTCGTATTGATAGCCCTCTGTCGATTGTCCTTTTGAACGATACCATTCATAAGCATCTACCATTGTATAAGTCCCATCGCCCCCGACTGCATCAAATGAAATGGTATTGTTTTCAGTGTCGATTTCGGACGGAATCACAGCATTTTTGTACACGATAATCAAATTATTTTCGGGAATCCAGCGTAATTCACTTTCGTTATAATGGAATGTAACATGGTAATCACTGATACTTTTATCCGTTGTGATACTGATTTTTTCGCCGACTTTACTAGGATAATCATAAATGATTTCGCCGGATATGCTGACATTGACTTTATAGCGAATTTCATTGTAACAATTGGCTGTTACATCAACCTGAATAATTTCAGGATAGGAAGAACTTTTAATTTCCCTTGAATAAGTCTGCTGTTTGAGCGTTCTGTCTGGATAATCGAATTTCACCACGTTAAAGCCGTCATTATCCAAATCAGCAACGCTATTCTTATATTCAACAGTGAGTGTATTTTCCCCCCAATTCAAGTGATAATTGGTTTCATCCTCGAAAGGGTTCAAATCAACTGCTGAAAATTCGCTGACCTGTTCAGAATCGCCGTCGGGGTCGTACCATGTGATATTGATAATACTCCTGCCGTTTGCGTAGGTTTTGACATTGAACACGGTCTTGTATAATTCATCTGGTGAAGTGAACGTATAATTTTTGTAAGTTGTCTTTGATTCCAAAACTGCCTTTTTTATCATGCACAAGTCCACAACATTGATAACCCCATCAAAATTATAATCCGCTACAAAATTTTGTTCCTTCGTGAGATGAATTTTCTTGTGAAGATAGGACTGCAAAATGCTGATGTCCAATTCATCAAGTTTTCCGCTCATGTCCAAATCTCCCATAATAACTTCACAGCCCCAAGGGAAATTGTCTTCAATTTCTACCCCGTCCGGCACAGGTTCAGCCTTGACAGGAATTGCCGAAACCTGTGCACAAAGTGCCAATGCTAACATACTAGCAATCCATTTCTTTTTCATCATCTACCTCCATTATCAAGTTAATATACATACAGTGACCACGCAATATTAATATATTTTTTCAAGTCGCTGTAAAGTCCGGAAATCATGCCGACACTTTTTCCAGTATCCCAAATCAGCGTACAAAGGCAATCTGTCACGCCGTCAATGGTTGTTTCCGGCATTGCCACGACATAGGCATTTTTCAATCTGATAGAAAGCTCTTCAATGCGAACACCTTTTGAACTAATTGTATTGTACGTCTCCCAATACGGCGCATGACTGATATAAATGACTTCCCCTGTTTGCTTATCCGTCAAAGTAAAGCTGTAACTGCTCCCCATTTCAAAAGTATAGCTACTGTCATTGAAAGAATACTGCAAATTGGGGAAATCTTTCATCTCCTCATATTGGAGTTGCTGAATTTCCTGTGCAGTGAGATTTTCGCCCCAACTGTAACCGATTGACCGTGAACCGTCTTCCGATTCTGTTATCACGAGTTTTCCATTCGGATGCTTGAATTGTACCCCTGCATCCATTGGCGGTTCAGTGGTATCTGGTTGTGTGGTATCGGGTGGGGCTGTGGGAGAATTCATAGGCGGTTCAGGGTCGTCAAAAGGTGGTTCTTCTGGTTCGGTTGGTTCAGGTTCGGCGGGTTCTTGGTATTCTGTGAAGGGAACGGTTTCAATAGGTGGAATGGTTTCGGGGACAGTCTCAGCAGGAGCGATTGCAGGCGATTCAGAGGGCATTTGTGGTGAGGTGGGTTCTGATATGGGTAAGATAGTTTCAAGCGGTTCTGAAGGCTCTGGAAGGCTCTGGGAGGGGTGTTCTGTTGGCGGGATGATATCCAGCTCCATGGTGATGAAATCCGTTTCCGGCGGTGCGGTGGTTGAAATGGGTTCTATTGGGTCAGTGGTTTCGGGGATGATGGGAACAGCCGTTTCTTCCGGTTCGTCAATTATTG
>DGHF01000075.1 GCA_002392545.1 Ruminococcus sp. UBA3855 | reverse complement strand
TCAGAAGTGATATAATATCTTGACGGACGCAGACCGTTTCTGTCGAGAACTGCGCCCATGACTTCACCATCTGAAAAGATGATAGAAGCAGGACCATCCCAAGGCTCCATCATGGTAGCATAATATTGATAGAAGTCGTATTTTTCTTTTGAGATTGTCCGGCTACTGCTCCAAGGTTCAGGAATCATAATCATGACAGCCAACGGCAAGGGCATTCCAGACATCACCAGAAATTCAAGGGTATTATCCAGCCTTGCGGAGTCTGAACCCTCTGTATTGACAACAGGGAGAATTTTATGCATATCCTGTTCCAAAGCCTTGCAAGACATTGTTTCTTCACGGGCTGACATTTTGTCAACGTTGCCAGTGATAGTATTGATTTCGCCGTTATGCACAATGAATCTGTTCGGGTGTGCTTTCTGCCAGCTGGGGGTTGTATTGGTAGAAAATCGAGAGTGCACCATAGCAATGGCGGAAATAAAATCCTCCTGCTGTAAATCCGGATAGAATGCACGGAGCTGACCAACCAGAAACATACCTTTATAAACAATTGTCCGGCTGGATAACGAACAGACATAAACTGTTTCATTTGACTGCTCAAATTCTCTTCTTGCAACATAAAGCTTTCTGTCAAATGCAAGCCCTTTTTCGCATTCCTGCGGTTTTTCAACAAAGCCCTGCATGATGTAGGGCATACTGTCAAGTGCCATCTGTCCGAGGACATTCGGGCAAGTGGGAACGATTCGCCAGCCAAGGAAACGCATTCCGTTCTTTTTGACAATGATTTCAAAAAGCTTTTTCGCCTGTTCTCTTTTGAGTTCATTTTGAGGGAAGAAAAACATTCCCACACCAAATTCACCGTCTGCACCGAGAGAAATATTATCTTTTTCGGCTTCTTTCTTTAAGAAATCGTGAGGGACTTGTAATAAAATTCCCACACCGTCACCGGTTTTGCCTTCTGCATCCTTTCCGGCACGGTGTTCGAGTTTTTCAACGATACTGAGGGCATTTTCGACAACATACCGTGAACGTTCGCCTTTGAAGTTTACAATTGCACCAATACCACAGTTTTCATGTTCAAAATGAGGGTCATACAAGCCCTGTTTTTCGTAAGGTGATTCATTTCTGAAATTATCCATGAAATCAGATACCGCCTTTCTTATGAATTTTCTGAAAAAAAGAAAAAGGCATTCACAGCAGGAAACACTGCCATGAACACCTTTGTTCAGTTTTTATTATAGCACATTGCAGAAATGCTGTCAAGATGTTTGCAAAACTAAATATTATTAAGTTTCAGATACGAATTTGTTAAAAATGACAAATTTCATCAGATTACAATTTTGCAAGCAGTTCAGAGGCGGAAAGAATGGTTTCCCTTGTGCCAAATGATGAGAACCGAAGCCATCCCTGTCCGCTTGTTCCGAATCCCACCCCCGGAGTACCGGCGATTGCATACATTGAAAGGAGTTTGTCGAAAAATTCCCATGAATCCAGATTGTCAGGGCATTCCATCCAGATATAAGGCGCATTGTCTCCGCCAGTCGTGAAAATTCCGGCAGTTTGCAGGGCTTTTTTGAGGATATGTGCATTTTCCATATAATAATTGACATCAGCTTTCACGGCTTTTTGTCCCTCTGGAGTAAATACCGCCTCTGCGCCACGCTGGATAATGTAGGAAGTGGCATTATATTTGGTTGCCATTCGCCTGAACCACATATGATGCAGGGAAGCACCATCTAAAACCAATGTTTCCGGCACAATCGTCCAGCCACAGCGGACACCTGTAAAACCAGCCATTTTGGAAAGGGAATTGATTTCAATTGCACAATATTCAGCCCCTGAAATTTCATAAATGCTATGTGGCAATGAATCATCACGAATATACGCTTCATAAGCAGCATCAAACAGGATAATTGCTTTCTGGTCGAGGGCATAATTGACCCACTCTGTCAATTGTTCTTTGGAATAAACTGCACCAGTCGGGTTATTGGGCGAACATAAGTAAATGATATCGGCATGTTGGGAACTGTCAGGCATGGCAAGAAACCCATTTTCCTTTGTGCCGTTCAGAAATTCGACACGTCGCCCAGCCATTTTATTGGTATCGTAGTAAACCGGATAGACAGGATTTGGAAGTAATACCGTATTATCAGAGTCGAACAAATCACATAAATTTCCGAGGTCGCTTTTTGCGCCGTCACTGACAAAGACATCATCCGGATTGATAGTTAAATTACGTTTGCTGTAATAATTGGCAATCGCCTGACGAAGAAATAATTCTCCTTGTTCCGCACCATATCCGTGGAAAGTTTCAGCATGGTGCATTTCCTCCGAGGCTTGTTTGAGTGCATCAGTGATGACAGAGGGCAGAGGTAACGTCACATCACCGATACTGCATTTTAATAAAGTCCTGTCGGGGTTCTGTTGCTGGAAAGCCTTTAAACGTCTGGCAACTTCCGAAAAGAGGTAATTTTCTTCTAATTGTAAAGCATTGTGATTGACTTTCATGATATTACACCCCAAACAGCAGTTTATCATATGCAGGGAAGCACCAGTATTCTTCAGAGGTCATGCTTTCAGCGGTATCAGCGGAACTGCGCAGGGCATCCATAGCAGGAATCATTTCATCCTTGACGAATGCGGAAGCATCCAGAATATTGGTTTTTGTTTTCAATGCAGAAACTTTTTCTTCCAGAATGCTGGTTGCATCGTCCATAGCATCAATCAATGCAGAAAGTTCTGTGACGAGTTTTGTTTCATAAGTGCAGGGCAATTCTGGAACGGCATTTCTCTTTTTAGTGATATTTCTGGCAGTATTGGCGGCAAATTTTGCAACAGCAGGAATAATCTGCTTTTTAGCCATATCAATCATAGTTGTGGCTTCAATGTTGACAGTCTTGACATAATTTTCCAGCATGATGTCACGGCGGGAGAAAATTTCAGCTTCCGTGAAAATGCCGTGTTCAGTCAGCATCTTGACATTTTTCGGGTCACAGATGTGAGGCATTGCATCCGCAGTGGTTTTGAGGTTGAGCAGACCACGCTTTTCCGCCTCTGCAATCCATGCGTCGTCATAGCCGTTGCCATTGAAAATAATACGCTTATGGTCGTGAATGGTCTTCTGAATCAGGGAATGCATTGCAGTGTTGAAATTCTCTGCATTTTCGAGCACGTCCGCAAACTGTCTCAGAACCTCCGCAACCGCTGCATTCAGGTGAATATTCGCACAGGAAATACTATTGGAAGAACCCAGCATACGGAATTCAAACTTATTGCCAGTGAAAGCGAATGGGGAAGTACGGTTTCTGTCGGTAGTGTCTTTTCTGAATTTCGGCAGAACATCAACGCCCAACTGCATTTTTTCTTTCTTTGTACCGCCATAGGGAATATCTTGCTCAATGGCGTTCAGAATGTCGGTCAGTTCATCACCCAAGAATACGGAGATAACAGCCGGAGGGGCTTCATTTGCGCCAAGTCTGTGGTCATTTCCGGCAGTCGCAACTGACAGGCGCAGTAAATCCTGATAATCGTCAACCGCCTTGATGACTGCAACAAGGAACAGCAGGAACTGTGCATTTTCGTAAGGTGTTTCACCAGGGGAAAGGAGATTGACACCGTCATCTGTCGAAATTGACCAGTTGTTGTGTTTTCCTGAACCATTGACACCTGCAAAGGGCTTTTCATGCAGTAAGCATACCAGATTATGACGAAGTGCAACTTTCTGCATGACTTCCATCATTAACTGATTGTGGTCAGCAGCGATATTGGTGGTATCGAAAATAGGAGCAAGTTCATGTTGTGCCGGAGCAACTTCATTATGTTTGGTCTTAGCATAAATGCCGAGTTTCCAGAGTTCTTTGTCGAGGTCAGCCATATATTCCGCAACACGGGGTTTGATTGTACCAAAATAATGGTCATCCATTTCCTGACCTTTGGGAGGGAGTGCGCCGAAAAGCGTTCTTCCGGTCATGATGAGGTCTTTTCTCTGCTTCCACATATCACGGTCAATCAGGAAATATTCCTGTTCAGGGCCTACACAGGTTCTCACAGAACGAACCTTGTGATTTCCGAACAGTCTCAAAATGCGCAGTGCCTGCTTGTTGAGGGCTTCCATGGAGCGCAGAAGAGGTACTTTCTTGTCAAGGGCTTCACCCTTATAGGAACAAAATGCTGTCGGGATGTAAAGTGAACCATCTTTCACGAATGCGTAGGAAGTCGGGTCCCATGCCGTATAGCCTCTTGCTTCAAACGTAGCACGCAGTCCGCCGGAAGGGAAAGAGGAGGCATCCGGTTCGCCCTTGATTAACTCTTTTCCGGAAAATTCCATAATGACCCTTCCATCCGGAGCAGGTGCAATGAAACTGTCATGCTTTTCCGCAGTCAGACCTGTCAACGGCTGAAACCAGTGTGTGAAATGCGTTGCACCTTTTTCAATCGCCCATTCCTTCATAGCTCCTGCGACGGCATCCGCAACAGAAGCATCCAGCGGAGTGCCTCTGTCAATGGTACGTTTCAGGCTCTTGTATACGCTTTCAGAAAGGCGAGCCTTCATCACTCTATCATCAAATACCATACTTCCGAAATACTCTGTGACTTTTTCCATCATAAATTCCTCCTTGAAAATCAATCCACAGAAACAGCAGTTTCTGTTTTCCGTTATACTTCATTGTACAGGAATTTGTACTATAAAAAAAGGCACTGCAACCCCATACCGGTCGCAGCACCTTTGCTGTTTCTGTTAGTTGCATTATACCCCAAATCTGAATTTTTGTCAAGAATTTTTCAGATTTCCGAAGCCAGAAAATATTTTTGCTGTTTTTTCTGAAAAAAAATTCTTTTTAGCTGTCAAAACTTTTGTTTTTTCAGCGGTGCGATATTGTCAAGCCAGACGGGCGAAATTTGTCGAAGGATAAAAATGGAAGAAACAAATTTTACGACAAAATACGACATTATTTTTCATTTCACCTCTTTGGTTTCTTTGCTAAAATGAAATAGGAATACAGGAGAATTTGTATTCCGAAATTTCGAAGATTGGAGAGTAATTTATGCCACGAATTCCTAAACAAAATGATTCTGTGAATGAACTTGCAACACAAATAATGGAACGGTTGAGTAAAAGAAATATCCATACAGAAATGGAATCTTCCACAATTTTGAGAATTTCGGATTATACCTTTGAACTGAGTACAAAGAAATATTCTGTGACAATGATTGGACAACACTATATTATTCCTGTCTCCTATGGCGTGGATGTGCTGACAGATATGATTCTGATGGTAGTGACCAGAAGTGAATCCAAGCAGATTGAAATTGCTGCTGTGAATTTTGTAAGGAAAATGGGAGTCCCTGCTAATCTGAAGGGGTATCACCTGCTTGTGATTGCCATTTGTCTGGCTGTTTACAATACGGAGTATATCTGCAACACTGAAATGCTTTATACTGACATTGCAAAAAGAAGAAATATCTCCAAATGCGGTGTGGAACGCTGTATCCGGAAAGCCATCGAAAAGGCTTATGACAATTCTCCTGACCAGATTCAGGATATGTTCTACTACAAAATTACCAAGCCTTATTGTTCGGAAGTGATTTCACTGGCGGCGGATTCCATCAGGAGAGAATACTTTTCAGAAGAAATCAATAGAAAGTAATTACCATTTTCTATATGTTTATTTCTCTACTTTTTTGTGGGAATAATTGTGAAAATTGCCGATGAATCTTGAAATTCCAAAAAATCTGAAAAAAGGGCTTGACATTTGAGGGCAATTGTGCTATAATATAAGCACGATAAATTTTTACTACTTGTCGTTGCGATACTTAAAACAGTTTGCAAAAAGACAGTGGAAAGGGTGAAAAGAAAATGTACAAATGGAAAAGAACACTAGGTTTCCTCATGGCTGTGGCACTTTTGGCGAGCGCAACGCCGGTGGCTGCCGCAATGGATACAGAGAGCCTTTTTGCTCCATCTGTTGAGGCTTCAGCGGCAAGTCGTGTCAGTGACTTCGAGACAGGTTTCGAATACAGCGATTATGGCAGTTATGCGGAAATCACTGGTTATGAGGGTGATGATACTGAAATCGAGATTCCCAGCGATTTCGATGGAACACCTGTAACAAGAATTGCAAAGGGTGCTTTTGCTGATGCGAGCACATACGGAAATCTGACAAAGATTACCATTCCGGAGACAATCGAGTATATCGGTGCGAACGCTTTTGCTGGGTGCACTAAGGTAACAGAAGGATATATTCCTTCTAAGTTCGTCGGTATTTGTGCAGCTTGCAAGGAAATTAAAGTTTCTGAAAATGTTGAGGAGCTTGTAAAATTTGAGGTGCAGGATGCTCATAAAACAAAGGTGACAACATCTGATGGTCTTGCTTCTCTTTACACTGAGTATACTCTTGATGGTACTACTCTTGCAGAGAGAGCACTTGCAGTTCCGAAAGCGGTTGCACAGGCTGATGTTGATGGGCTGACTGCTGCTAATTTCACTAGCTTCGTTAAGAAATACAGCACTATCACTGATGTGTGGATTTACAACAGGGAATGCAAAATTTCTGATGGCTTGATTCCTGAAAGTGCAGTTATTCATGGTTACAGAGTTTCTACTGCCCGTGATTATGCTACTTCCGAGAAGAGAGAGTTTAAGCCGATTGACGGTGAGGCTAGTGCAGAAGAGATTTTGAATAGTATTAAACTTTCTGAGGTTGATTATCAGGAAGTTGCTAATACACAGAAGTTTAAGCTGTCTGCTAGTGCAGAAGTCGGCGATTATTCCGTATTCCGCATTGGTATTCTGGTTGACAGAGACAACCAGACAACGGTTTCTACAGCTGAAACATACTTGACTTTGGATAATGAATCCAACCTTCTCAATGCAAAGAAGAGGAACGCAACTACTCTTTCCGGTACAGTTGCAGAGAATGGCTATGGTTTGTGGGTAAGACCTTACATTGTTGTTGATAATGGTAGTGGCGATGAGTCACAGGCAGTTATCAAGTATGGCGAGCCTCAGTTCATTTTCTCTGAGGAGCATGTCAAGAGTAAGATTACAACTGGATTCACTGCTACTCAGGATACAACAAATGACCAGAAGGTAATTATGCTTACCAGTTCTTCTATTGAGAATGATTTCTACGAACTGAGTGAGACTGGTTTCGTTTTTGATAGAGATGGTGTCATCACTAGCGAAGCAGATGCAAAGGAAAAGTTGACAGTTGATTCTGATTTCATTCATAATGGCAAAGGGAAGAATACATGCTCTGTTGGTATTGTGGATACTGGCAATGGTGTTTGGGCTGTTGGTTATACTACAGTTGTCCTGAAGGATGCTGGTGGGCAGGAAATTGCTAAGGTTACTAACTACTCTGACCCGATTTACTGGGCTGCTTCCACTCCGTTGGATGCTGTTTCCGTGTCAGCAGATGCGAGTGCTGTCAATGATGTGAAGTTCAAGTTGAATGTAACTGCTGATGCTGGTGACTACGAGATTGTCAAGACTGGTGTTATCTATGACAAGTCTGGTACAGTAAGCAACGTTTTGGTTGAGGACGGTGAGAATGCCAATGAGAAGATTAAGCAGAATGTTATTAACTCTTTGGTAGTTGGTTCTTCTTACGATAAGGATACTAGTGTTGCTGGTTCAAGTTATGCTTTGAGCGTTTCTGATGCTGGTAATGGTATCTGGTATGTTGGTTATGCGGTTGTTAAGATAGACGGCAAGGAATATACCAAGTATAGTGAGCCGGAATATGTTTATAGTGATGTACAAACAGAAGGCGTTGCTATGCATATGGCTGTTACGGAAAATGGTAAAAACGCTCTCGGCAGAGATTCTTACCGCTTCGCTGTTGTTTCCAGAACTAATAAGGAAACAGCAATTGAATCTGGTATCATCTTCAACAGAGACGGTGTTTTGACAGAAGCAAATGCAAAGGATAGTCTGGTTTTGCCTTCTGAAGGCGGGTCAACCAGTAATACAGTTGCAAGGAAGACTGAGGGAACAATTACTTCCTGCATTGCTACAATCGGTGATGCTGGAAAGGGTATCTGGTTTGTAAGCTACATCATCACAGAGGATGCAAGCGGTAAACGTACTACTACTTATACTGAACCCTGCTTCGTAAACAGCCATGAATCTGCTGTTCGTGCAAATCTCCATGTAAGTGTTGGCAGCTCTTTGGTTGGGGGCTCTACACACAGAGTTGATGCTACTGCTGTAACAGGTGAGTATAATGTTGACAAGATTGGTATTATCTTCAGCAGAAACGGTGAAGTCAATGCGGACAATGCTGCTTCCAAGCTCGTTTTGGGTGATGGTGTTGGTGCATCTGATAAGATTGTAACTTCCGTAACTGACACAAATTCTACTGGTGGTACTATTGCAGACAAGGGCAATGGTATTTGGGTTGTTGGTTACGTAACCGTTAAGGTGAGCGATACCGAGTATGTAACTGAATACAGTGACCCTGTTTTGGTTAAGTAATTCGGTTGAGAGCTGGCAAAATCCGGCTGTTTCGGCAGCCGGTTTGCATAGATGGTTTGTTTTGTGAGAGGTGGTGAGTGAGATGAAGAATTTATACACAGAAGCAGAACTCGAAATCGTAGCATTTGATGCTGAGGATGTTATCACAACTTCCTGTACTGCTGATGAGCAGGAGCCTACTGACTTCAACTTCAACTGATTCAATTGCTATTAACTTACCAGAGGAAGCACTGGCTCTTAAAAGGGTCAGTGCTTTTCTGGAATGTCACCAAAAAGATAAGGGTGTGAAAAGGATTATTTATGAATGATAGTTATACAATTAAAGATATTATCAGCTTACTTTTGAGTAAGCTATGGTTGTTAATTTTGTTGGCAGTTCTGGGTGGTGGAGGTGCTTATGCCTATGCACATTTCATGATGCCGAATCAATACCAATCGTATACTTCCATGTATGTCAGGAATAGTGGCAATATCCTTGGTGACTTAGACATTAATATTAGTGCGTTAAATGCATCACGTTCTCTTCTGGATACTTATACTGTGGTATTGAAAAGTAATTATGTCATGGGAGAAGTGGCGGAACGGCTGGAAATGGAATACACAACCGATGAGCTTGCTGGTGTATTCGCCATGAATGACGGCAAAATTTCCCTAAGTTCTCTCAGGAATAAGATTACCATGTCTTCTGTGGATGAGACGGAAGTTATGAAAATTACAGCAAATACCACAAATCCGGAAATTTCCGCCGCTATCTGCAACCAGATTGCAGAATCTGCTGAGGAATGTTTAACCCGAATTGTTGGTGCTGGTTCAGTAGAAGTTATTGATGTTGCTGAGTCTGTTTATAAGCCTGTTTCCCCGAATAAGCCGAAAATGGCTTTAATTGGTGCAATGGCAGGGCTGATTCTTGCGGCATTTATCGTTCTGATGATTGATTTCTTTGATAATTCTGTCAGAAGTTCTGAAATGCTGACAACAAAGTATGAAAAGGCGGTTTTTGGCGAAATTGTCAATTTCAGTGA
The DNA here is from genome assembly GCA_002392545.1 of Ruminococcus sp. UBA3855. Taxonomy (GTDB): domain Bacteria; phylum Bacillota; class Clostridia; order Oscillospirales; family Ruminococcaceae; genus UBA3855. The sequence goes on along the minus strand of DGHF01000075.1, from coordinate 878 downwards.
TGGAAATTCCAAAAAGGTACAGTCTGAACATCGTACAATTCTTGATGAGAAAATGGACTTCAACATTGTAGAAAATTACAAGTCCATCCGTTCCAATATTATGTTTGCATTTTCCACAATGCCACGGAAAATTCTGGCTGTTTCCAGTGCAAACCCCGGTGAGGGTAAATCAACTACTGCAAGCAACATTGCAATCGCATTTGCGCAGATGGAAAGCAAAGTCCTGTTAATAGATGCGGATATGAGAAAGCCTGTTCAACATAAGGTTTTTGAATTGAGCAATAAAAAAGGACTTTCAACTGCAATCGGTCATATGAATCCTTTGGAGGAGTCTGTTCATAAGGGGGTTTACAAACATCTGGATGTCATGCCCTCTGGTCCGATTCCGCCGAACCCTTCCGAAATGCTGGCATCTCAGCAATTTTCTGACATTCTCGACGAATTAGAACCGCAGTATGATTATATTATCATTGATACTCCGCCGATAAATGTTGTGAGTGATACCTTGGTAATGGGGAAAATTCTTTCTGGTCTGTTGCTGGTTGTCAAGTATGGACAGACGACCTTTGAGGAGTTGCAGGACGCTATCAATCATGCGAACTTGTCGGAACTTAACGTGATTGGTTTCGTGGTGAATAATATTTCCAGAAAGGGAAGCGGTCATTATTATAGCTATAAATACAAGTATAAGTATAGATATAAGAGCTATGAATACCATTATGTAAGCCATTCTGAGGATTCTATGACTTCAACCCCAAAACTTTCCATGAGAGAGGATGCACCACAGGAAGTACCTGCTGAAACAAAGGCTGTTGAAACAACTGCTCCGATTGAGGAAACTCCGGCTGAGGTTGTGGAAGAATCCGCTCCGATTGAGG
>DGHF01000089.1:13499-18153 GCA_002392545.1 Ruminococcus sp. UBA3855 | reverse complement strand
CAGAATTTGTGTTCGGAAAGGATACCGAAAATCAGGCAGGTTTCTATGTGAAAAAGCATGGCGGTACAAATGTATTGATTCATTATGCAAAAGGCGATGTGAAACAGAGACTTGATATTGTTCCTCTTTCTCTGGAGCAGTTCCGCAGGCACTTTGTTTCCATGTTCGAGGGAAAGCAGGCTCGTCCCGAACATCTGAGAGATTTAATACTCCAGTGCGAAACCGAGCGTGATAATCTTGAAGCTCCGGCTTGGATGAGATATATTGATGATGTAGTAACTCAAAGAGTATCAAGATTAATAAATGTATGAAATGAGGTAAAAATGAGATGAAGATAATCGAAATGGGTTCTGCGACTGCCAAAGAGGCAGAAGCAACCAGTCATACTCCTTCCAGAATTCAGGCTGATACATTATTCACGTTTACAACGGAACTTGAATTTTTGATACCCTATATTGAAAACGCCTGCCTTTATCCGAGATATTGCGATGAAGATATTGAATATCTTAATATTGACAGATTAAAAAAGATTTATATTCCGATGAAGTGTTTTTGTGATATTAATCTTCATAGAATAAACTGCCACTTGGACTGGTACGGTTATTACGGTTTAGCGTTTCCAAAAGAATGGGGTATGAAGAATGGTATACAGCCTATTCAATATATCAATCCAGAATCAAAACTAAGAAAAGATTTTTCTGTTGCTTTTAATCAGGTTTTAGATGACAACTCATCTGAGACAGACGCTTTAGGAGATATGATGAAGAGCTTCATGCTTCATGAGCTTATGTACTATAAGCCATATGAAGGGAAAATAAGAAATCGAAGGTCAAAGAAGGTTGAGAAGAAGTGCTTTACGGATGAATGCGAATGGCGATATGTCCCTGATCTTTCAGACACAGAATTTCAACAGATATACTATGACCCCAATATTATGAATGCCGGTATTATGAATGATATTAGTAATTCTCTCACCAAGGTTTCAGGTATAGCCTTGGATTTTGATTATACCGATCTTAAATACATTATCATCAAAACAACAGATGATTTTGTTAAATTGGTTTCTGTTATTGATAAATTGAAGATTGATGTTAACACAAAGAACGAACTCATTTCAAAAATTATAATATGGGATAAGTCGAAGGAGGATTTCTAATGTTTGTTGATTTTAATAAGGTTTTCGGAAAAACACCTCAAACAGAATTAAAAATACCTCAAGCATTAATTGAGCAGTTGAGTTCAAAACTTCCTGATGGATTCATTTATGTTGTGGATAGCAATAATAATCTGACTATTTCTCATGATGGTAAAAAAGATTTAAAATACACTATCAGCGGAATGACTCTTGAACCTACTGATCAGCAAAGAAAAATACTTGGAGATAACTTCTCTTTTGAAGATGTTATGAAATTATCATATAACTCTCAGAAACCAGTGCCTGTGAGATTTAAAAATGGTAAATATGTGAATATTAACGGAAAAGATGTCTCAATAGAACATCTGTCATATAACCCTTTTAAACCTTATGAGCTGGTAATTGATTCGACGTATATCTATCCTTCTCCATTTCCGCCATCATTTACTATAAAAATAGGAAATGAGAACACCAAGATTGAGTTGTCAATAAAGAGAATTCCTAACGACAGTCTTGATATAATGGCGTTTAAATCAGACGATAACAAGTGTTTGTCAATAATTTACTACCTCAATCCCGATATTCACTTTTTTTCTATGACAATGAATATTTCACTTAACAAAGCAACCTCTGTACAGGAGATAATAGAGTCTATTGAGGTATATAACGCATTTATCGAAGGTAAAGGCTATATTTTCGACGCTATAATTGAGACTCAACTCGATACAAAAAATGCAAGTAGGTATGATGATGAAGCATTAGAGTTTTGGAAGAAAGTCAAGGAACTTGAAGATAAACTCGGTGTTTCTTTTGACCCTCACGGAAGCGAGCTTGAGTTTGAGGATATATGTGATATTGAGGAAATATACCAGAATATTATCAACAAAACTCCTATCCGACGTAATACAAGTATCAATTCCATAACAAGTAAATGGGAATTTTCAAAAGATGATATTGCTAAAGATACATTAGGAAAGCCTATTTATTTTGAATTTGATGGTAAATCGACAGTGAAGCTTTTTGGACAAGATATTGAATTACCGTGTATTGTTGGTATTTTTAATGCTGTATTTGCAAATTATGAAAAGGATGAAACAACATCGGAATGTACTATTTTCTTGGAAAATGAATCCGACGATAAGCAAATGTATACTTCAACGCTTAGGTTTTTGAATAAAGAGGAATTACTAAAATATAAAGAGGAAACAAAAGATCGCATAATTCAATTTAGAGATGCAAAAAAAAGGCACGAATATTTAATACGAGAACAGTAAGAAAAATGAGCGTTACCTCTATGGCAACGCTCATTCTCTTATTAATCTTCATCACTGCACTCGTCCAGCCCGTGCAGAGTAAGCGATCAATATTAGGCGGTTACCTTTTATCTGCCAGAGGTCTTTTCAACTTTCCATAGATCGATGAACTTTCCGTTGTTCTTCAGCAGTACATTAGCATAACTCATCAGGAGGGCTTGCAGTTCCTCACGGCTCACCTTCTTGATGGCATGGTATGTGTCACATCGATTATTTTTTGTTCTGTCATAGTATTCTTTCCTGTATCAGCTATCAAAGCTGAAATTATCAATCTTCAAAGTACGACAGTTTTCTGATACCGCTCTGATTGTGGGCTGTGTAAATCCGCTGGCAGAGGCTGCTTTGACTTCAAGTGTGATTTCAACATTGCATCCATTGACATCCATAAGGTGGGAGATAACCTCCTCGACATACTTCTGAACGTCACGGATGATGCGTGTATTATCAATTGGTGCAGACATAAAGAATTCATGCTGTAGATTTACAGGAGCTGGATTAGGTGTGATGACTGCTCCGCCTTGCTTTGAGGCAGTGTCATCTCCGCTTGTCTGATCTACAACGATAGGTGTAATCGAAGGTGTGAGCTGATCGGTTGCAGGCGGAACTGCAATTCTTTCACGCTCTTCCTGTGCCTGCTCATCAAAAATCTGCTTTCTTGCTGCGTCGGTCTTAACAAGATACCCGGACTTATCAATGTAGTGAAGCTGCTGATTATACTTCAAATCAACAAAACGTTCACCTGAAACATCAGCAGCATAAGCAAAGAATTCAGAGGAATTTACGCCACGAAGAATTGCATCTTCAAGCACTTCATATTTCTTGATTCTCGGCAAATAGCAGTAAGTGCAAAGGTAGTCCCATAGTTTTTTGATAGAGATGTAATTTTGGTTTTTCCAGAGAAGATTATCCAGTTCAAGCTGCAGCAATGCTGGAGCCCATTTGTCAATAACAGCTTCACGCTGGATGACCTGCACAGCCGCTTTTTTAATTACATCCTCTGTGCCGCCACTGATTCTGAAGCTATCCCATATCACAGTACGTAAGTCAACATCACGGTCAATGTACGGAACTAAAAGCCAGCAATAGGCTTCCCTCATTCTGGCATCAACAGTTTGGTTACTTCTCTGAAGATTGTTATCCGTTTCTCGGTTCTGGGAGGCATCAAGATTCAGGTCAATGCTGTCCTCTTTGACGGATTTCCAAGCAAGATAGGTCTTAACTCCATCCCTGAGTCCGGAAAGCAAGGACTGATCTGGAGCAATGAACATCAATGTATTACGATACGTTCTGGGAGAAGAACCACGGTTGTTTAGAATGTCCTCTGCTGCATCCAGTGCTTTACAACCATTGTTTGTCTTAAATGTATATTCAGGAGAAAGAACAACCAGTCTGACTGTCTGCTCATCCAAAATGTCTAATGAAGTGGATGGACAGATATGGATACCGGAAAACGGCTCTGTTTTTTTCCACTTACGCAGACGGTTTTCAATTTCATAATCAACATCAGATGTTGGGATTTGAGTCGCACGCTCCTCTACTGTCTTCCTCAATGTAGGTCTCGTGTCATACCAAAAACGCTCAGCAGATGGATTTGAGTACAGATACGCCAAAGAAGAATGAAGTGCAGTCAAGGCATCATTAAATTCAGCAATATTTTCCGCAGGTTGAATTGCACCCAAACGAATTCTCGGTGTTTCCAGCCCTTTTGTAGATTGACTGCGGGATGTTGGCGCACTGCCAAGAAAAATGGTTCTGGCGACTCTTCTTGCGATAAGACCATTACCATATCGCATATTCTTCTTTTCAAGCTGGAACGGAATGGAATTCTTACCGTCCACCTCGTTATCAATGATTGTTGTCCAGTTGTCGCTGTTCAGGTGTCGTGTCAGTTCATAAGATACATTCGGAACATCCAGTGGCAGTGAACTTGCCATGATCATTGGGCTTGCATCTCCACCCATCCACAGTTCATGAATCACGGCAGCCATCAGACGAAGCACACCTCTGGTACGCTGGAAACGCTCCAAAGTAGACCAGTCGTTATACAGGCGGTCAAATATTTCCGGGTGAATCGGATAGCATGAAATCATACGATCACGGTATGTGACCTCTGATGCTTCAATTGGAAAATCAGCTTTATTCTCGTTATAGAACTGGCTGAAAACAGTACAAATTCTGTCACGCTCCGCCTCGTCCTTGCAGGGCA
>DGHF01000089.1:0-13373 GCA_002392545.1 Ruminococcus sp. UBA3855 | reverse complement strand
ATGCTGTCGAGGACGTACTTACCTGCATCACCACCGACCTCAATTTCGGACTGTGGGATAGATGCAACAACGATGCTGTTTTCGCTGGCTCTTGCGGCTTCGGTAATCTCCTGAATAAATGTAACAAAGTTATCAAATGTACCCGCAGGAAGGTCATTTCTTCCGTAGAGTTTCTTGCCGTAAGCGACCAGCTCGTCCATCAGGATCAGGCAGGGTCCGCAGGCATCAAACAGTTTTTTCAGTGCCTCCGAGCCGGGAGATACGCCCTTCTTATCGGCTTCCTTGATGAAATCATAAAGCTTCAGGTCGCCAGCAGACTCCGCAAGTTGTGCAGCCATTTCACCCCAGATCGTATTGATCATGATGCCGGGGAGGTTATTAGGGCGGCGGGCTTTAGACGGATCAAGAGATGTTCCTACCAGAACAGCGACATTCGCTTTGATGAAGGTTCTAAGTCCTACCTGCTCCAGAACGGGTTTGATATTCGGTACTTTGTCAACTGGGACTTTTGCTCGGAACATATGGTAAAGTGCCAGCATACTATGCGTTTTACCGCCACCGAATGCTGTCTTTAACTGGATAACAGGTTCTCCGCCCTTGCCGGAAGTGCGGAGCAGTGCCTGAACAAGTAGCCCAGCCATACCGTCAGTGACATAGGTACGAGCGAAGAATTCAACCGGATCACGGTATTCAATCGCACCCTCACCTCGTGCAACCTGTGCGAGGTCGGCAGCAAATTCAGCGTGCTGATAGCGTCCCTGTGCAACATCGGGATGAGGCTCCATGATTTGTCTCCAACTCGGAAGACCGCCCTTCGTCTTTTCGAGGATGCCCGTTGCTTTAGAAGTACCAGCTGTCTGCTCGGTGGTAGTTGCACTGGTCGAGCCATTAGACGAACCATAGCGCAGCACACGCTGAATCTCACGAATTTCCTCTGCTGACTCATCATCGAAGGCAGCACACAGCAGTGCCATTGTATCCAAAGCACGCCATGTGTAGTTTTCATCGAAATCTGCACTGCCTGCATGAGCGATCTTATGGCGCACACCCATCAGCTCCTTCGACCATGTACGATAGTCGATAGCAAGCTTCTTTTTGAAAATCTCATTCCAGAAGCGATCAAGAATACGGAGACAGTTTGCAATATCAAGAGAGTCCATCAGTTCTGCATAAGTACCGCTTGTCGGCAGATCTTCAAGCTGATCGTCCAGTTTCTGACGAACAGCACTCCACCAATAATTGCCGCCGTATTCTGTATTTAATTCCTGACAGAGATACCCTGCGAGATATGGATGAAGGATATCAAAGCCTTTTTGTATCAGTGATTTATTACTTGCCATTTTTATTCCTCCTCATCGAAAAGGCTTAACTGCTGCGGAATAGTGCTGCGGATATCAGCAGCAACAGACTGAATATCAGACCATGCCACAACAAGATTATTATAAGCGAAAGCCTCCTGACTCCAGCCTTTACGCTCCGAAATTGTATACAGACGGTATGCGAGTGCCTTAGCATATTCTGCCTGTGATGCATCAGCTTCATAAACATATCTTGCACATTCCTTGATACCGCCTGTTTCCAGTGCATGAGTGAACTGCTGCATTAAAAGCCATGTACTCGGCTTATCCCATTTAGCTTTCATTGGAATCTCTTCACGGGTAAGCAGGCGCACAATTCCCTTTTCAGCGTGGAGGATTCCCTGTGCTTTCATGGTATCAACAGATGTATTCTTTGCACGGGCAAGCGTGTCTGCCTCGCCGAATTTCATTTCATTGAAGGCATACTGCGTGAACAGGTCAACGCAGAAGCGGCTCTCCCTGTCGAGAACGCCGTCCTGCTCATTGAAGAACACGTCCAGCTCCTGATTGATGATCTGAAGCGCTGTGCGGACGGTCATAGGTGTGCCGTCAGCTTCAAGAACCTGCTTATACTTCGAGAACACACCGATACCTGGTCCGATTGCGGACTGTGCAAGGTCAACCGGGGCGATGTTGCTGCTCTGGAGCTTGCTCAGTGCGGAGCGCAGCTCACGGCGCAGTTCGTTGGTGAAGCCTCTGCGTGTTGTGCCGGGGGCATCATCAGGACGTTTACGACAAACCAGTACAATAGAAGATGCAAGAGCATTTACTGCGGCTTTAAGACCAGTTTCTCGCTCTGTATGCATAGGCCATGTACCAGTAATCGACATACCTGCCTTGATAATTGCAGAAAGCATAGTTTCCCAACCAGTAGAAGATGTTTGATTATTATTAGTGTCGCTTTGCTTATACGCATAATAGATGGTAATTGGATAATCATCTCGTGCATAAAGACGTATATTTTCACAAGCATGGAACATTCCGGCTTCAAAAAACTCTTTGGCTTTTTGTCTGCTTCCTCCAAATCGATAAGGTGTAGCTACGAGTTCTTCTGTTTTTGGAACAAGCATGGTGCGGAAAATCTTTGGAAAAACTCGTTTTAAAGATTGACGCATCCAAAGATAAAAATAGTCAGATAAATCAGCATACCCTATATTGTCATAATAAGGGGGATCAGTTGAAATCATAATATCTCGGAATCCACAGTCACTTTGTGCATCAAATTGCTTTGCAACTCCATTTCCAATTGCCGGAAGGTTATTAATAACTCTTTCAATCCAATTAAGCGCACCTGACCAGTTTCCGGTTGAATTTGAAAATGGATTAGTCTCAGCATAATCCCAAACCATTGGAAGAGCTTGCCTTCCAAATACTTGGATTATAAAATCTCCACTCCAGCCATTCAAAGTTGCACTATAATTGGATTCTCTATCAACAGCAAAAGCAAGATATACGCCAATAGCTTCACCATATGCCTTTGCACCATTTCCACCGTCAGCAAGTGAAATACCATCATCAGCCATTCCCATAGCAAGCGCGGTTTTCTCTGCTTCAATTTGTGCTTCTCCAACTAATTCACTAAGTGTTGTTAGAGCCGTAAGTTGACGGTTGGTAAACAAATCCGCATAGTTTGTCATACCAAAGGCGGGAGGACTAAACCAACGTGGATTATCAGGCATCATTCCATCTGGGTATTCATCAGGTTTTTCTACATTGGCAGCATTATTATGTATATCATCTGGACTAATAAATAATCTACCTTTATCACCCTCTGCAATAATTGCCATGAGTTGTGCACCGATTTCGTGGGACATTCCTTTACTTTTGGTGTATTCATCAGTCGTCACTTCACCGCAGAATACACACTTGAAAATAGCGCTTCTGCCCTGCTTGATCGTTTCCTTGTCACTTGGGCATTTGCCTTTTCTGACTTCAAAACGTACTTTGTCGCCGTCAATGACAGGTTCTACCCACGCTTCGTTTCCCTTTTTCTTAGACAGCACAAAACTGCTTGCAAGCGGCATCTGACACCCACAAGCCGGGTTCGGGCATTTGACCGTTCTCGCCCATATCCATGCTATAACAGTGCGTTCCTTGCCCTGTTCGTCCTTCACCGTCGGGTAAAGATGCCCGATACGCTTGAAAGCTTCCTGCTTCATCCATTCGCCATAATAGTGCACATCAGCCGCAAGACCTGCTGCACCCTTATAAATGCCGCCAGATTCACGACCGAACTGATTGTCCGCAGGGTTGACTGGAGACATCCCCGAAAACCGAGGTGGTATCTCGATCATTGCCTTATTGATCATGACAGCGACCGGGTTCAGGTCGTGAGCGTGTGCCTCCAGACCGAGGCGCTGGGCTTCGAGAGGTATAGCTCCGCCACCCGCAAACGGGTCGAGAAGCGCAGGCGGATTGCCCCCGGTAGACTTCATGATTTCTGCTTTCGCAGCGTTCAGCACCTCTTCGTTATTGGAGTTCTCCCACTCCACCAGATTTTCCAGAATGCGGAACAGCCGCTGACGCTCCTTGTTCTGCTCCTCCTCTGTCGGGAATTTCTCCGGGTGCGAGGACGGATCGTCAACCAGTGACGACCAGATCACGGCTCTTGCTGCCGCCAACGGACGTCTTGCCCACCACAGATGCAGCGTGGAGGGATGTCCGTGACGGATTGATTTCTCACGGGCTGCCTCGGCATTTATCTTTTCAAGAGGCAATGCAACCTCAATCAGTTTCTTTACCTTGTTTTCCATAACGTACACTATCTTTCTAACAGAACTTTGCTGCGCTGTACTAAATTTTTAATATCGTATGTCACACAGTTACTTGCCCAGTCCGGCTTGTTCTCAAATGGCTGCTGCAAGTAAATTGTGTGTGTGCAGTCGCCGTCCACTTCCACAATGGCGAGGATATATTCATCTGGCTTGTTCAGTCCCGTGATGATCTCGTTGTTGGTGACAGTAACAGTTGTCGCTCCGGCTGTGTGTCCTTTCACTTCAATGAAGCGCAGGCGGCTGCCGGTGGTCTGTGCATTCTCCGGAATGACTGATTCAATGTCATAACCACAGTTTTCCTTGCTGACATCTCTTGGAACATAGCCAAGTTCGGTTTCAATGTCCATGACAGCTTTCATTGCTGTCAACTCAACAGCCCTGCGGTCGCCGCTTCCGAATACGGCAGATGCAGTTCTGGGCATCAGCTTGTGCAACAGTCCAAGCGGAATGATAACCGCTCCGCCGGAAATAACAGGCGGTGCAGAAGAAATCATCCTTTCCTTTGCGATCTCTGCCATGCGCTGCTGTAAGCGTGCGGTCAGCTCCTCGGCTCGGCGGGAGGCATTGTCGGAGTTCAGCTTTGCATTGATTTTTCCGGCACTCTCTTTGAGTTTCAGCTCCGCAGCACGGCTGTCCCAATAGTTGATCTGGACAGTCAGGCGGCTGCGTACTGCACTCTCAATCTTATCGAGCCGCTCTGCCTTTTTGCGTTTAATCTCCTGAAAATGCTTTGGGATAATCTGCGAAATAGCAAAGGCCTTCGCTTTATCCTCCACATCTTGTGTCAGCCAGTGCTGCGACATGACAAAGTTGTGCAGTGTCTGCATTTCCGCTTCTGTCGGAGTGCGGTAATCGAGATATGGTGCATATCCTGCATTGACAGCGTTGCCGTCCTCTTTAATCTCAATAAAGTGTATATTCTTGGAAATAATGCGCTTACCGCCATTAGGGAGGATAACACCATCCTGAACAGTATCTTCGATATAGAACAGAAGACGTGGCTCTATGCCGAAATCCTGCTCATCAATCAGAATTGTGCCATGTTTCATTACCTCACGGTTACGCTCAATCACAAGGTCAATGACTGATTCCAGCAGTGGATGTCCGGGACAAAGCAGGTCCGCCTGTGGGAGTCCCTGTACGTTAACGTTTTCCTTATCAAAGCATACACGCTCATATTTCTTCAAAACGGGACTTCCGAATCCGATCTGACGATCTCTGTCACGTACAGCAACAGGTACATGAGTGACCTCATATCTGCCATGTTCTCTCTGGTTCATTTTGCCGCCAACACTGTAGAAGGCTTCTTTGAAAAACGCTTCGATGAAGAACGGCTGCAGCTTATGAGCTTCGGCACGTTCCATTTCTTCCTTAATTTCCAGAACTTTGCTGACATCCATCGAATCTTGTATCAGGGCGTATTCATCAAGCAGTTCCCGAACTTTTTGAATGTCGAGGGAATCATCAACAACCTGCCAAAGGCGGGCTTTGACCTTCGGATCTTCGCCATAGCGGATTGCTTCAACAAGCAGGTCACGCAGGGGCTTATTATTGAAGGACATTTTTCCGAGGATATCAAAGACTTTGCCACCAAGTGCAGCACGTTCTTCATCCAACTTTTCAAAGAGCCTTTGGAATACAGCACCTTCTCTTGTGTCTTTGGACACCAGATTCCAGAGATGACAAACTTCAGTCTGTCCGATACGGTGTATACGACCAAAACGCTGCTCCAGACGGTTCGGATTCCACGGGAGATCGTAGTTTACCATAAGATGCGCACGCTGGAGGTTAATACCTTCACCAGCAGCATCTGTTGCAATAAGTACATAAACATCTTTGTCCTGCTTGAACAGTGCTTCGACTTTTCTGCGGTCATCACGAAGCATACCACCATGAATTATAACGACAGCATTTGCATCGCCAAGTAAAGAGGATATTTTATCATGCAAATAACGGAGTGTGTCTCTATGTTCCGTAAAAATGATGATTTTCTCATGTTTGCCGTCTTTGGTGTGCATGGCTTCATTATCCTGTAAAAGACGGGACAGTTCCTCCCATTTGCGGTCTGTACCACTTGTGCGCACTTGATTGGCGAGGTTTTCAAGCTTTTTCAGTGTGTTGATTTCAGCTTCCAGCTCATTAACGGTCTTAGATGCGGAAGCCTGATCTGCAATCTGTTCCTCCTGCTCTTCAATTTCATCTGCTGAATAATCATCTGTATCATAGTCATCGAAATATGCCGTGGGATTAAGTTCGGTAGCTCTTTTGCCGATACGTTCTTCGGCAAGACGGCTTTCCAGACGCTCACGTCTTCTGTGCAAAGACTGATAGATTGCTTCAGGCGATGATGCGAGTCGTCTTTGAAGTATTGTCAATGCGAAACCAACTGTACTTCTATGACCTTTTTCCAGCTGGTCAGCACGGTTAAATTCATCCCGCACATATTCGGTCACATTATTGTAGAGGATGCTTTCCTGCGGAGAGAGGTCGTAATTGACCGTGTATGCTCTTCGTTCCGGGAACAGTGGCGTTCCATCAAATTTAAGCAGTTCCTCTTTGACAAGTCGGCGCATGATATCATCTACATCAACTGATTTGTTACTTGTGTGATTAACGCCTTCAAAGCGATCCTGATCTATCAGTGAAAGAAATAACTCAAAGTCCTCCTCTTTACCGTTATGCGGAGTTGCAGTGAGCAGCAGAAAATGTCTTGTGATAGAAGAAAGAAGCTGACCGAGGCGGAAACGGGCAGTGTATTTTACTTCTCCACCCCAAACTGTCGCTGACATTTTATGAGCTTCATCAACTATGATCAAATCCCAGTCTGTAATTTTAAGTTTCTCACGCAGGGTTTCATTTCTTGCCAGTTTATCTAGTCTGGCAATGCAATAATTGATTTCTGTAAAGATATTACCGCTGACCGCAGATTCAATGCGGTCATTCGTAAGAATCTCAAATCTGAGATTAAACTTGGAATATAGTTCGTCCTGCCATTGCTCTGAAAGACTTCCAGGAGAGATAATAAGACACCTTTTCAAATCGCCTCTGAGCATCAATTCTTTCATAAGAAGTCCTGTCATAATAGTTTTGCCTGCACCGGGATCATCTGCTAATATAAAACGCAACGGCATTCTGTGTAACATTTCTTCATAAACAGCGGAAATCTGATGCGGCAAAGGCTCGATAGATGAAGTATGTACAGCAAGGTAAGGATCAAACAGATGTGCAAGGCTGATACGGTATGCCTCCGACAAAAGTTTGAATTGTTCAGCGTTGCCATCAAAGCCCCACAGCAGGTTATCTGAAACCACCTGCAGAGAAATTTCATCATCCCTGTAAAGGAGTTGACTTGCAAGATTACCTGTTCTGTCTTTAAAAGTAATTTCAAGGACAGAATCACCGTACCATTTCACTGCGATTATTTGAACTGTTCCGGTATCGGAGATACCTGAAACAATAGAACCTACGATTAATTGCTCTAATTTCGCCATATACATACCTCTATTCCTTATTTTTACACTGACTGCATCATCATATTGAAATACTATGGCTGCTACATTGCAACAAAAATCTGCTGGAATATCTCTCGAAGACTTTCCATATTTGCTAAGTCATCTATAAATTCATAGCTGTCCGACAAACCGTGGATATTTGCTATTACATAATGCAATAACGAATCAACAGCCAGCAGAAGACCACAGTTTTCTGAGCCATCATCATTTTGCTTTACAAACAGCCATTGCTTCTCCTTCAGAAGGTCTGAAAGTTGCTCTCTTTTGTATCCACATATCTAAATGAAATAGTATTCCAAAATCTGACAGATTACCTGTTTCAGTACAATCAGAAATGTTACCTTTTTATACTCACGCCAAAGCATCTGGTACGAATTGTACACTGGTGTATAATTCTGCTCAAATACGGACATTCTGCCAAATACTTTCTTCTCAGTGCATGGTATAATTGTCAATGCAGAGTTCTTCTTCTTGATTAGATAAAAGTTTACGCAATGATGAGGAATTGTGCTAATTCAGGATGTAAGTTTGATGCAGGATATTTTCCATTTTTATTACAAAGAGGATACACTTCTATGTAAATTGGTATATTACAATTTTCACACCAGAATATTTTTAATTTCTGTGCGTTCCCCCACACATATTGCAAACAGATTTTTCTACATGAATTCCAAAGTTCTTACAAAAATACTTTATCATAATCCTTTACTTACTACATCAAATGCAATTGCTAAAAAGGCAAAACAACCCAATTTATTATAACATTTTCAGTAATAAAAGTCAATAGAAAATTTGAAAAACTCACAAAAAATCATAATCAAATCCAGTTGTTTTTATTGGTATATGCACAAAAACAGAATTTTTGATTTATATTCAATAATTAGAACAAAAATCATAATTATATTTGTTGGTTATGGTAATGGCTATTTTCTGGTATTTATGGTATGATAGTATCTCAGAAAGGAGGTGCTTGTCATGTTGAAAGAACTGTATCACGGTGAAATCAGCCCGTCAGAACGGAAGGCAGACCCTGATGACAGACTGACACAGAAATGGCTGAAGCTTTCAGCGGAGTTTGAGAAAACACTGACACAGGAGCAGGTGGAAACATACCACAAACTCAGCGATATGCAGGGCGAAAATTCAGCACGGGACAATGAAGTTCTGTATATTCAAGGATTCAGGGACGGTGCATTGCTGATGATGGAAATTCTCAGCAAATAAAAATAAAGCCGATGCAGAAATTTTAACCTGCATCGGCTTTGCAGTGCCATATTTTAGCCAATCTGCAATATAGAAGAACGATTTTCTTTCTTCTGCAATAGATAAAGCGAAGTGCGGTGCATATCATCGGCTTGTTTCTGCATTAATTTCTGATGTAAAATTTCCTGATGTGTCAGTACAAACATTTGATGTATGAATTGATTTTGATGGCATAAATCAGCCATTTCCAGAATCATTTCCGTGACAGCAGAAGCTGTTCTGCTGTCAAGTCCGCTGACAGGGTCATCAAGTACAACGATTTTATCCTGACTGCGGTCAGGATTTTTTTCGTATGCCAGTTGGCAGAAATAAATAAAAGCAAGAAATTTCTGCTCTCCTTCGCTTAGTTTTTCCGCAATATCCCCATTGGAACGGACAATCTGACAACTGTTTTTATTCTGAGGGTGCTTCCTGATGTAAAAGCCCTGAAATCCTGTATGACTCAAAAGCTGATTCATTTTGTCTATTGTGGGTTCTGTATCTGTCATCTGACGGGTAAGCACGGAAATCTGAGCAGCCAAACCATTTATTTGCCTTTCATAATCTGCTGACTGTGCCTGAAGAAACTGAATATTCTGACAGAAACTGTCAGATTTATGATAGTAATCATCTGTATTCTGCTGTAACAGAAAAGCAATATGATTCCAGATGATTTCATGACATTCCCTTTGTTTTTGTTTTTGCTGTGATACAATCTGATTATTCTGATAAATCGCCTGATTGATGCTATGAATTTCCTGATTGATTTCCTGCATGACAGACCGTACAGATTCCAGTTCAGCAGGAACAGAAGGATTTTCTGTTTTATTCTGAATCATTTGCAGATTATGTTTGATTTGCTGTTTCAGCAAGGACATCCTGTCCATATAAATTTTATCATTTGCCTTTGAAAAACGTTCTTTCAGATTTTCAAGCAGGGGAATATATAATTGATTGGCTGTCTGACGATAATTTTCATATAGTTTCTTTAATCTGCTGATTTTTTGCTGATACTGTTCATCAAAACAGGCGGTAAGCTGAGATTCAAAATCATCAGGGAGTTTCTGCTGACAATAGGGGCATACCTCTCCTGCTGATGCTGAAAACTTACTATGTCCGTGCTGTACCCAGTCCACTGCCTGAATTGCTTTCATAAACTGTGAAAATGCACTGTCGGAACTGCTGACAATGGATTCGGATAAAAGCTCCAAATCAGGGATTTTTTCAAATATGGATATGTCAGGAATTTCATGATAAAAATGATAGTTCTGTGCTGTTTCATCAAAAGCCGTCTGATAAAGTTCTGAAAAATCCTCCAGATGACAGGGCTTGCCTTTTCCATATTTCAGAACCGTATCTGAAAACTTGGCTTTTGTCTTTACTCCTCTTTGAGTTTTATCAAATTTTTTTCGTATGTCTTTTGTTTTTGCCCAGCATAATTCCTGAAACTCATGAGATATTTTCTCCTGATTTTGGCGGACAGTTTCCAGTTCTGAAACGGTTCTGAAAAGTGCTGTCTGTATTTTTTCTTTCTGGGATTCCAGATTTTGCAGTTTTCTCTGTAATTCAGCGTTTTGCTGACTGACTGTAAAAATTCCGGGCAGATTTGCATACTGCTGAATGTTCTGCTGTACAAATTCCTGATTGTATACCAGAATCTGATAATCATCAGCAGATTTTCCTGTTTTGAATTTCAAATTTTTAGCATTTTGGATAGTTTCAGCAATAGTAGATTTTCCCGTTCCGTTATCTCCATAAATGAAATTCAGGCGTGCCGGTATGAACTTTACCTGATGAAATACCGCAGTATTCAGCAGAATTTCTGTAATTTCTGATATTTCTTTCATGACTGCCTCCTGAAATATAAGTCAGGCAGAAGAACAGCAGATTCTTCTGTATCCTCTTTTCCTTTCCATGCGATGATAAAATGTGCCTCTGCATGGGAGGGCTGATAGCCCTGTCTTTTAAGATTCTGTATTCTTTCCTGAAATTTAGCGGAAAATTGCAGCAGCGGAATAAATCTGTTCTGACGATAAATTCCAAGTTGCTTTTCATGCCATGCAAGCGGTGTTCCGCTCTGTATGGATAAAATCTGTCTTTTTTTATCTTTGAAGAAATCCAGCCACACATCACGCATGGAAAGCTGTACCGTTAAAAATTCAGGTTTCTGATAATTGCTCGTATCCTGACAAAATTCAACATCATCAGAAACAAAGTTATCCAGAAGATTCTGATTATAATGTATATGCAGATTCTTTTTTGCTCTGGTCATGGCGACATAAAGCGTTCTTTTTTCTTCATCGCTGTGTATCTGATAATCGTCCAGCATGATATAAACGCTGTCAAATTCTCTGCCTTTCGCCTTATGCATCGTTGAAACAACCACAGTTTCCTGCTCCGCCTGACAGAAATCTTCCAGTTTCGATTCATGCAGAAAACAGTTCAAATCTGATATATAATATCTTTCGTTTGCGCTTTCAAATGTTTCGAGAATTTCAAGAATCAGGGGCATAATTTTACTTTTCTCATACTGATTTTTCAGATTTTCCTTTGCAGAATCCCACAGTTCTTTTGAAACAATATGTGAACTGAGTCCCTGTTCCAGATTTTTCAGGAAATAACGGATTTCAGCGATATTGTAAATATCAAAGCCATCATTGCTCTGAATCAGCTTTGCAGGAATATTTTTCTCTGTGAGAATCCCCATAATGCACAAAGCCTGCTGATTTGTTCCTGTCAGAATACAGGTTGTTCCCTGTCTTGATTCGAGCATATCCGAAACAACGGCAGATTCCATATTTCTGCTATGGTACTGAATCAGTTTTACAGTTCCTTCCAACTGACTGACAGCAAGAACAGGCTGTTTTTTCATGCGGTTGGAAAGCGACTTTACAAATTTATTGGCGAAATCAATAATTTTGCGGTCACTCCGATAATTTTCAAGCAAGTCATACTGCACAGCATGATATTTTGTTATCAAAGAATAAAAATATTTCGAGTCCGAACCCCTGAACTGGTAAATATTCTGGTCATCATCACCGACAGCAATCACATGAATATCTTCATTTCTGCTGATAAGGGCTTCAATCAGAGCAAATTCGTTTTCGTCCATGTCCTGAGCCTCATCAATGACAAGAACTGTTTTGGCGATTCTGTTCGGCTCGACTTCTTCGGAATTTATCATTCTGACCGCATCTTTCACGATATTTTCAGAATCCTGAATATTTCCGATTTTTCCAAGCAAATCGAAACAATACGAATGAAATGTCTTGATTTCCACAAACGGCACGGCATTTCCGATTAACTCTTTCAGGCGGTTTCTGAATTCCGTGGCGGCAGCTCTGGAAAATGTCAGCATTAAAAGCTGTTCATGCTTGACATCTTCGAGCAGTAACAGTGAAGCTAATTTATGCACTAAAATTTTTGTTTTACCGCTTCCGGGGGTGGCGGATACGACAATATACTTTGAAGTATTATCCTCAATAATTTTTTTCTGTGAATCAGAAAGCCCGTCAAATAGCTGATGATATTTTGCTGGAGTCATATTCAGCAAAATTTCTTTTTCTCTGTCGCCTGCGAAATATTTCTGAATGAATTTTTTATAATCCATCTGGAAATAATCGTTGACGAACTGCAAAGCCTGCTGATAGTCTTTTGTCATCATATTGGCATATTCTCCGACAATATGAATCTGCTGAATCCTCTGCTTATAAAATTCATCAAGCTGTGCATAATCTTCTTTTTTATAGCGGATTCTGTTATCCAGTTCGATTCTTTGAATCTCGATACCACCGTAAAATACCAGAAATCCGCCTTCCAGCTTCATTGAGCCGATTTTTGACAGGTAAAGCAAAGCTTCTTCCACATCTTCCGCCTGAATCTTTTCCTGATGATTTTGGTTATACTGATTTTGCAATTCCAGAACAGAGAATAATACTTGAATTTCGTCTTTATCCGTCTGAATTTCCTGACTTCTTCCGAATAAAAATTCCACAATAAATTCAGCGACAGAAAAGCATAACATTCTTTTCTTGCTGACATCAGAAAATTCTTTTTTCGGCTGAATATAGATTCTGTTTGATGCAGCGTCCTGTTTTTTCAGGATATAGCCACGAATCGTCCAGTAATAGAAAATGGTCTGAATTGCCCTGACAGTAGATGTTTTCACCTGTCTGAGAGCGTTTTCATTGAGTTCTTTCAGATTGAAAACTGTTTCTGTATCGGGAAAAATATTCAGCAGAAATTTTTCAAGGGCAATATATTTCTGCAAAACTTTCAGGGATTTATTTTTCTGTTCATTCCTGCGGATATAAGCGGTCAGGTCCTTGGAATCGGCAAGAATACTTTCTTCACGGAGCATCTGAATTGTTCTAATAACCTGTTTTTTCTCAATTCCGAGCAGGTCAGCCAGATAATCCACACGGGATTCCGCATCTGCATTTCCTGCATTTGCGATACTTCTGCTTGAAATCAGGGATTTGATAATT